>JAFDHF010000094.1 GCA_019308905.1 Deltaproteobacteria bacterium | reverse complement strand
CCTGGTGGGTTGAAACGGACCTGGTTCCCGGCATGGCAAGGGCGGAAAAGGCCGAACGATCCCGGCAGATCCACTCCGTTCAAGGGAATCCGGGCTGTTATAGAATAGACCAGGAAGAGGTCCACTTTGGACCAGAGGGCTCTTTGTACCTTGGCAGTCGAATTTCTGACCGGGATCCAGGCTGGGCGGACTGATCGACCGGATCGCTCTTCAAATGGTGACCTGCACGCGGTATTCGCCCAGAATTGAAGGTAGGGTGAAGCGGTAAAGGACGCTGGTCGGAATTTAGTTGACAATGCGAGGAAATTGTCATAGTATCGAGCCCATTGATCTCGCAGGGGAGGAGGATTGAGGAATGCCGAGGCGAAGGGAAAGAGACCGGGAGCTTGCCAGAAGAAGGCGGCGAAAGAAGAAGCGCAGGAAGTTGAGAGCAAGAGAGCTTCTCGAGCAGAAACGTACCCCCGCGAGAAAGGAAGCTGCGGTGAAGGAGGGATCGGGAAAAGGAGAGGCAAAGACTGTAACAGCCAAGAAGCCCAGGGCCAGGAAAACTCAGAAGGCGGAGAAGGAAAAGGCAGAAGAGGTGTTGAAGGAAGCCCCGGTTGAGGTATCGGCACCTCCCACCGGAGAAGAGACGGCAAAGGAGAAACCGAAGACGGAGAAACCCAAAAGAGGAGGGGCAAAGAAAAGACAGACCAAAGAGGAAGAAACCGGGAAAGGAGAGTCGGAGAAAGAAAAGTCGGACAAGGAGCAGTCCAACGGCGAAAAGCCGGACAAGGAAAAGGCTGGGGCAAAGCCCAAGAGAAGCGCTTCCAAGAAAGGGCCTTCGCCCAAGGCAGAGTCCAAAGAGGGAGAATCCTTGGAGGAGGGGGAAGAGCCAGGCCGGCAGGAGGGTTGAAGAGCCTGTCTGCTTACTTTCTTATGTAGTTTTTCCTTGCCAGGTCGGTGTAGAGGGCTTTCCCCTTGTTCATGGCGGCGAAGATAACCACAGAGGTAATCGTGGCTCTGGTAACGGCGTCAACACCCCGGTTGAATTTGAAAGGTTCGATGAGGGACCGGCCCAGGAGGCGGTCCCTCATTTGATTGATATCCTGGTCGTCCCAGGAGCGGTTGCCGTATTTCCTCAGATCGACGGGGATGAAGTTCCGCACGGTTCCCCCCTTATCAAAGATATAGATGAAGCGGATCCCATGGCAAATATCGCAGACCGGGGGCCGACTGACTGGTACTGCAAAGAGTTCCTCCTGATGTGACCCCTTTTCCACCTTTGCCACGTAAATGTCTCCACCGGCAAGTCGGATTCTCCGAATCTCCAAAACATAGGCACCGTCGATCGATATGCCCGTCTTGATCCTTTCAGACAGCTCTTGTTCAGAAAGAGGGGGCGGTAGCCTCTTTGCGAGGGGAGGGACCGTCGCTTCTCCCTGTCTGATTTTCAGGCTGGCAGGCCGGTGCTCCAGGGCGGCCTTGATTGATCGAGAGATCTCTTCCGTGTCTCCACGGAAACCCACATGGGATTCGACGATAATCGCCCTTCCACCTTCGTCTCGTCTGAGGAGAATCGTCAGAGGAGTCCGGGCGCCGCTTGGACCGGTGAGAGCATCGTAAAACCCGAAATCCTCATCGGCAAGAATGGGGAAGGGGACGGCTCTCTCTCGCCTGAAAGATGCCACCTCCCGCTCGTTGTTGCCCACGGCCTCTCCTATCCACTTGATCCATCCTCTGGTAGCAGGGTCCTTTTCCAACATGTGAAAAACCGTGTTGTAGAAGGGAGCCTGTTTCTGGCAACTGGTACAGTAAGTATTGAGGATCTCCAATACGACCAGGTCTGCCTGGATATCGGCGATTGTGAATGCCTTTCGGTGTAGGATGCCGAGGTAGGCCCGATCCTCCGGTGCCTTTGGGGAGAGAAACTCGTACCCGGGCAGAGATCGGCCCGATCCAATTCCCTCAGAGGCAGCTCCTTGGAGGTCTCTCGCCCCGGCAGTTGAAAGCAGAAGGGAAAAAAGCGTCAAAACAAGGCCGCTTCTCTTTGGCATCTCCCTCACGGGACCTCTCTTGACTCATAATGATTGCGGGGATAGAGCCATATCGACGAGAAATGGATGGTTCTGGCCGTCACATGGGCAATATAGCAGAATCCCATAGAGCCCTTCAAGGAGCAGACCCGAGGGCCCTTTTCTGTTGCATGGAAAAGGCGAGACCGGGGTCCTTGGTCCGGGGGTCGGACGGGCCGACGGCAGGGAGGGAGTATTCGGTCGCAGAGGGCCTTTTCAGGCGGCATGACAAAGGTCACTTGATCCTGCCAGGCAGGGCGGGTTATGATTCGAATTGGTTACTGTTCTCGCATCCTGAAGGCTCCCTGTGGCAGCCTTGCTCATGAGACTGCAACAGGGCTGTTTTGTCGGGGTGAGAGGTTTGGAGAGGAGGAAGAGATGGAGCCGGTTGAAGTGGTGAAGGGGTTTTATTGGGTTGGGGTGGTGGATTGGAATGTCCGCGATTTTCATGGTTATACCACCTATCGAGGTACGACCTACAACGCGTTCTTGTTGATTGACGACAAGATCGTCTTGTTTGATACGGTGAGGTATCCATTCCGGGACCAGTTGCTCCAAAATATACGGAATATCGTCGACCCTGCCGAGATCGACTACATCGTCGTCAACCACGTTGAACCTGATCATTCAAGTTCCCTGCCCGGGATCGTTGAAACCGTTAAGCCTGAAAAGCTCCTCTGTTCTCCCATGGGCAAGAAAGCCCTGCTCGACCACTACCACAGGGAAGACTGGCCCTATGAGGTGGTCGAATCAGGCCGTCCCATGGTCCTGGGGCGGAGAACCGTGGAGTTTCTTGAAACCAGGATGCTCCACTGGCCTGACAGCATGTTCTCCTATCTGAAGGAGGAACGCCTGCTCATATCGAGCGATGCCTTCGGCGAACACTGGGCTACATCCGAGCGATTCGACGACCAGGTGGACCAAGGGGAACTGTTCAGGCACGCAGCCAAGTATTATGCCAACATCCTTCTGCCCTATTCCCCCCTGGTGGGGAAACTCCTGAGCAAGGTCCAAGAGATGGGTCTTGCCATCGACATGATAGCGCCGGACCACGGTGTCATCTGGCGTTCCAACCCACTCAAGATCGTTGAGGCTTACGACAGGTGGAGTAGCCATAAGGCTGAGCAGAAGGCTGTAATCATTTACGATACCATGTGGAAGAGCACAGAAGCCATGGCTTTTGCAGTGGCCGCCGGCCTTGTAGAGGAGGAGGTGAGTGTGAGGCTGATGGATCTCAAGTGTAATCACCGGAGCGATATTGTGGCTGAAGTCCTTGATGCCAAGGCTCTGGTCTTTGGGTCCTCTACCCTCAACAACGGGATGATGCCCGAGATGGCCGCCATGCTCCACTATCTGAGAGGGTTGCGTCCCCAAAACAAGATCGGTGCAGCCATCGGTTCGTACGGATGGAGCGGTGAGGCGGTCAAGTTGATGAATCAGGCCATGGAAGAGATGAAAATCCACGTGATCGATCCGGGCATTACGGTGAGATATGTCCCTAAAGCCGAGGATCTGAAATCTTGCACCGAACTCGGCCGTAGGCTCGGAAAGGCCATCCATGGAGCCTGAAAAGCAGAGAGGAGAGCCGTCCCAGGCTCTAAGGATTTGGAATTCTATCGTTAAAAGGGACCACGGGTTACAGTTCCCGGTCAGGAAACGAAAGGAAAGGAGGATCGGTTCATGTCTACTGTAGAAGAGTCTTTGAACAAGGCCTTTGCCGGAGAATCGCAGGCGAATCGCAGGTACCTTGCCTTTGCAGAGAAGGCGGACCAAGAAGGTTATCTCCAGGTTGCTCGGCTCTTTCGGGCGGCTGCTGAAGCGGAGACCATCCACGCTCACAACCACCTGAGGGCGATGAAGGGTATCGGGAGCACAAAGGAGAACCTGGAGGCGGCCATATCGGGTGAGACTTTCGAGTTCAAGGAGATGTATCCCGGGATGATCGATGCGGCCAAGACCGAAGGGAACAAGGCGGCGGAGCGGACGTTTGCCCTGGCAAACGAGGTGGAGAAGGTTCACGCCCGACTTTATGAGAAGCTCTTAAGGAGCCTTGAAACCTCAGAGGAGACGTATCCCTACTACGTATGTACCGTGTGTGGGTACACGGCCGAGGGGGAAACCCCTGAAGTCTGCCCGGTATGTGGGGCCCGGGCCAAAGCCTTTAAAAGGGTCGATTAGCCTTCCCGGGGTTGTGCGCTGCAAGAAAACCGCGTAGCCATCCGACCTGGTGGATATCCTTGCCGGCTGTCAGCGGCCCTTGGGAACGTAGTACCATGTCCCCTTTCTGGGTTTCTGAATCTCTTTGACCAGGGCGGCAAGGTCTTCTTCCCTGTGGACAAAATCGATTTCGCTCGTATCGATAACGAGAAGCGGGCTGTCATTGTAATGGAAGAAGAAGCTGTTGTAAGCCTCCACCAGCGTCTGGAGGTAGCCGGCCTCGATGGATCGCTCGTACTCTCGGTTTCTCTGCCTGATCCGAGAAAGGAGAACCTTTGCTCTCGCCTGGAGATAGATCACGAGGTCAGGGGTGGGAATGGTCCCCTGGAGAAGTTGGTATATCCTCTCGTATAGGGCCATCTCGTTTTCGTCGAGGTTTACCGAGGCGAAGATCCTGTCTTTTGCAAAGAGATAGTCGGAGATAGTCAGCCGGTTGAAGAGATCGAGTTGCTGGAGTTCCTGCTGCTGCTGGTAACGGCTGAGGAGGAAAAAGATCTGTGTTTGGAAAGCGTATTTTTTCCTGTCCTGGTAGAAGCGGGCCAGGAAGGGATTCTCATGGGAGACCTCGAGGATGGGGCGGCCGGAGAAGACCTTTGCCAAGAGGCCGGCAAGGCTCGTCTTACCAACACCGACCGGACCTTCGACTGCTATGTACCTGAGATCTGCCATTCAAACGTCCCAGGGTTCCTGCCGATTTCGGCCTACGATTTGTTCCCCATCATCCTGCCAAGCTCTTTCGAACGGAGGGTGGCCACTTCCACCGCATTGATCAGTGTTGTTCTGAGTCCGCCTTCCTCCAGGGTGTGGAGCCCGGAGATCGCCGTTCCTCCTGGAGAGGTGACTTTGTCTTTGAGGCGGCCGGGGTGCTCTCCTGTTTCGATCAGGAGCTTTGCCGCTCCAAGGACCGTCTGCGCCGAAAGGGCCAGAGCGTTGTCTCTGGAAAGGCCGACCTTGACACCTGCATCGGCCATGGCATCGATGATGAGAAAGAGATAGGCAGGCCCGCTTCCGCTCAGGCCGGTGATGGCATCCATAAGCACTTCTTCGATGATGACGGTCTTGCCGATGGAATCAAAGATCGCCTTGGCCAGCCGGAGATCATCCTGGGAGGCGTGGCGACCGGGGCAGATGGCCGTTGCGCTTTCCAAGACGAGGGCGGCGATGTTGGGCATCGCCCTGATAAGGCGCAGGTCCTTGTGGAGATAGGATTCAATTGTTGCAAGAGGGATACCTGCGGCAATGGAAATGATGAGTTTCGACATATCGAGGTGATCCACCAACTCTACGAGGACCGGCTCCATGATCTGTGGCTTGACGGCGAGGACCAGCAGGTCGGCCTGGTCTGCCGTGTCTGGATTTGCCTTGCAGACCGAGACATTGAAGCGTTCCCTGATAAAATCCAGCCGATCCTGCCGTATATCCGAGACGATGATGTTTGCCGGTTTGGAGGCACCGCTGTGAAGAAGGCCCTTAAGCATGGCTTCGGCCATGTTTCCAGCGCCTATAAAACCGATCTTCTTTTCGTTCAGCATTACTTTGCCCTCTTGCATCGAATCTGGTCTAACCCTCTAGCAGAAAGGGGCCGTTCCTGTCAAGACACGGCAGGGCTGCTCGTTCTGCCCAGATCACCATTCGATGCCCTTTCTGGCCTGAACTCCCCTGTCAAAGTAGTGTTTGACGGCCGTCATCTCGGTGACCAAGTCTGCCCTTTTTATTAGTTCCGGAGGTGCATCCCGTCCGGTCAATATGAGTTCGGTGCTTCTCGGCTTGAGGTCGATCAGTCCGAGGACGTCTCCAAGCGTGAGGAGGCCGAAGTGAAGAGCCACGTTGATCTCGTCGAGAATGATCAAATCGTTCTTCTCCTCTTCAATGCTCCTTCTCGAGAACTCGAGGGCCTCTCGTGCCATTTGGACGTCCACGGGACGCGGCGTGTCCCTTATGAAACCTCTGGGCCCCATGGGAAAGATCGAGAGATTGGGGGCCAGAAGGCGGGCTGCCAGGACCTCACCCACGTGGCGATCGTTTTTCATGAATTGGACCATGCAGACACGCAGGCCGTGTCCCACCGCTCTAAGAGCAAGCCCCAGGGCTGCCGTGGTCTTTCCCTTTCCCGATCCCGTATAGATCTGAATATATCCTCTTTTCATGGGCATGCCGCTCCTCTCTGCATGTGGAGGCCGAGTCTTCCGGACCTCCCGGGTTTCTCCCGTCATCATCGGTACGCAGAGATTTGAGTCGACCAGGTGGACAATCCCGGAGATCAACCGGTGGAGGAGAAGAAAGGGTAAAGACCACGGCCGGAAGCCTCTCCGGCCGTGGTCGACTGCTACCCACGAGGTGTCAAGCCGTATTTTCCTGTAAGACTCACTTTCTCCCTTGATCGGTCATTCTTCGATGGTTATGGCTTCCGCAGGGCAGTCTTCGGCCGCCTGGCGGGCGCTCTCCTCTGCCTCAGGGGGAACCACATCCACCTTTACGGTGGCCACGTCCTCTCCCATCTCGAACACCTCTGGGCAAGTTTCTGTGCAGAGTTCGCAGGCCGTGCACAGATCAGGATCTACCTTCGCCTTCATTCCTCTTTCACCTCCTCTCCGCCGTTGTTCGGGTCTCGTCGATACGAGTAAAAAAACACCCCCCGGTTTTACCCGGGGATTCAGCCTCCCAGATTCCGGTCTACACGGGACCCTCTTGGGGAATCATTCCGACTCTTTACGGCCCCACCGGGAAGCCAGGTTTTGGAATATAAACCATCGCCTACAATTTATCAACCTCCCGGTGCCCTGTTCAACCCGAAGGAGCCGAGATTTTTCCAACAGCACCCATGTAAACGACCGTCTCTTCCTTCCCGTCGACTCCGAGGAGGCGGTCTACCTCTTCGTCGAAGAGAGCGCCTATGGTACAGCACCCGAGGTTGAGCGCCGTTGCCGCCAGATAGAGATTCTGTCCGATATGTCCGGCATCGAGATATATGTATCGATATCCTCGTTCCCTGTATTTCCACTTGGATCGCTGGACGACAGCGGTCCAAATGAAGACAACCGAAGCCGTGGTGACCATCCGCTGTCCCAGGGCGGCAGAGGCCAGCTCGTTCATGGTCACACGCCGGGCCACAGGTTCCAGAAGGTGTCTGGGAACATAGTAATGGTAGATTCCAGGGGCCAGTTCCTCCACCCGGTTCGCCGCGACGTAAGTCTCAACCGGGTATAGGGCACCGGCTGAGGGACAGGCCCTCAGGGCCTGCCCGGAGGCCGTATGTGTGATTCCTTGGGTTGCCCAGAGAAGCTGTGAGAGGTCGAGAAGTGAGATCGGGTCCCGGGTGAAGTCCCTGGAGGAACACCGTTTGTTGATGACAGTCCAAAGAGGCTCTCCCCCTTCCTCCCTCGGTTCGGGCAGAGAGATTCCCTCCTGGTGGGGATCAGACCGTTTGTAGATTCCGGGTCGCCTGGACCAGTCCAGGTATCCTCCTTCCATCTGTCCCCGGATGTATCTGGTTTCCCTTTGAAACCTGTCACCGATCCCCTCACGCGGCTGGTTCATTTCGTCCTCCTGACCGTGGGGCGAGTGTCTTGAAAAAACAAAGGCAGTAATGTATGAAAGGAGGCGGCGGTTTCTACACTGACTGGCCCTGGCTGCCCGAATGGCAGCGATTTCCCCTCTCGGGTCGATCAAAGCATACAGGCAGAAGAGAGACCATATCCAGAGATGGTCGATTCCGCCGTATCGAGTACTATAACAAAGACGCCGGCCTGTCAAGGCGGAGGGAGCGGATGGATGATGGTCGTTGTGGTCATCGGAGGCGGTATCGTAGGATGCTTCGTGGCGCTTGAGATGGCGAAAAAAGGCCGGGAAGTCTTCCTCCTCGAAAAGGAAAAGGCCTTGGGGGAGCATACCAGCACCCGGAACAGCGGGGTGATTCACGGGGGTATTTACTATCCCTGCAGATCCCTGAAGGCCAGGCTATGCGTCCGGGGCCGCCATCTGACATACGAGTTTCTGCAGAGCCATAATGTACCCCACCGCAAATGCGGAAAGCTCGTCGTGGCTCTGAACGATGAGGAACTCAAAGGCCTGGAGGATCTTAAGGATCTTGGCGACCGCAATGGTGTGGAGAATCTCCGGTTGATCGGCGGAGCTGAGGCGCGAAAAATCGAACCGCGGCTGCGATGCCTGGCCGCCCTCCAATCCCCTGAGACGGGTTTGCTCGACATGGCGGCTTACATGAGGGCCACGGAAAGGGCGCTCAAAGTGGTTGGTGTAACCATTGTGAAACAGTGCCGGGTGCTGTCGGTCAGCGAAAAGAACGTCGTCAAGACGAGCCGGGGTGAGATAGAGAGTGACTTCCTGATCAATGTCGCCGGACTTCACAGCGACAGTATCGCCAGAGAATGCGGTCTCGAGGGGTATGAAATAGTTCCCTACAAGGGTGATTACTACTGCACAACCGAGGCTCTGGTTAGGGGGCTGGTGTACCCCATCCCAGGATCTGCCCTTAGTCTGGGTGTTCACCTGAGCCCAACCTTCGGCGAGGAAATGCTCATAGGACCGTCGGTCCTGCGGGTGTCAGACAAAGAGGACTACGAAATCAGAACCCCCCGGGAGGAGTTTGAGCAGGGCGCTCGTGCCATGGTTCCGGATCTGGACGTCACGAGGTTATACCCTGGTTTTTCAGGCAACCGTCCAAAGGTCTACTACCGGGAAGAGTTGCAGACCGATTTCGTGGTCCGTAAGCAGGAGGGAGGGCGTATCCACCTTCTCGGGATCGAATCGCCGGGTCTGACCGCCGCCCCTGCCCTGGCCGAATATGTTGCTAAAATCATGGACTGAAAAAGAGACCGGCTGAGATTCAGGACCCGGACGCTGGTCGGATCTGATCCAGCAGCCTCGATCTTTCCTCTTGTAGACTGTCCTCCCAGCACTCGATCTCCCAGCCCTGAAATTCTCGCAAAAAATACTTGACTTGGATTGCGGTTGAATTTATATTGAATATCCCCTGTATTTATTATGCACTCCATCGGGATCCTGCTTGCGGGCGGGGGCTGGAAACAAGGGGGTGCCTTCGCGGGGACGGGGGAAGCCGATGACAAGGATTTTGTTCTTCTCTTCTTATTTTTTGGTTCAAATTCGCTTCGAAGAGGGGAGTGGGGTCAGCCATGCAACCTGAGAAGATATGTGAATTGTTGAAGGAGAAGATCATCTGG
>JAFDHF010000093.1 GCA_019308905.1 Deltaproteobacteria bacterium | reverse complement strand
TCCAGATATTGAGGTGTTCAACTATTCTCTCGTCAAGTCCTTCGTGATGGAAGATGAGGGGCACCTCATAGATCGAGTCCACATCCATCGCCGTAATGACGTCGTCCCGGTCCACATTGCAGAACAGGGCGATCTTGGATTTGACTTCGTTGGAAAGGAGACGGTCGGTTCGGCAAAGCAGGATGTCGGGCTGGATCCCGATTTCACGCAATTCTTTCACGCTGTGCTGGGTGGGTTTGGTCTTCAGTTCACCGGAAGTGGGGATAAACGGAACCAGGGTAACGTGCATATAGAGGGCGTTTTCAGCCCCCACGTCGCCCCTGAATTGACGGATAGCCTCCAGGAAGGGAAGACTCTCGATATCCCCAACCGTGCCTCCTACCTCGACAATAACCACGTCCACGTCGTCCGCCAGGTCGAGCACCTTCTGCTTGATCTCATCGGTGATGTGAGGGATAACCTGAACGGTCCCCCCGAGGTAATCACCCCGCCGTTCCCTTGCAATCACGGCGTCATAGACCTGCCCTGTGGTGAAGTTGTTTCTCTTTCCCATTACGGCATGGGTGTAGCGTTCGTAGTGACCCAGATCTAGATCGGTTTCAGCACCATCATCGGTGACAAAAACCTCGCCATGTTGAAAAGGGTTCATCGTCCCAGGGTCGACGTTTATGTATGGATCGAACTTGAGCATATCGACCGTCAGGCCCCGGCTCTCAAGGAGCGCTCCAATCGAGGCAGAGGCCAATCCCTTTCCTAGGGACGACACAACACCGCCCGTGACGAAGATGAACTTGGTTCTCACCGGTCCTTACCCCAGCTCTGCTGGTCTATTTCGGAGGGAAAAGGTTCCAGGCAATCAGGTCTGAAGCCTTTTGACTTCGTTAGTTGTTCGCCGAAGCAGGATGTATGTTCTGGAATTCTCTAAAGAATTCAAACGCAGTCCTCACAAACACCAATCTATGATTATCCCAAAAATCGCGAAAAGTCAACTGCAACGCCCAAATGAGAGGCCTGTATTGTTGCCAGGGGACAAGGGTCCGAGGTTCGAGTGGGAAGGGGGGAGGTGGTGTTCGTGATTCGTGTTCGTGATTCGTGTTCGTGATTCGTGTTCGTGGGGAAGGGGGAGAAACGCCGCGCCGGCGAACACGAGGTATCCCCCAGGGAAATCGAGAAATGCCGCTGCAAATCACGGCAGTTCAAGACATCGGCTCCTGAAACTGGGCGAAATCGAACCCTCATCCTGTTGACATTCACCGCTGATTTTCGTAATAGAGGATAAACTCCAAGGAAAGGAAGGTGATCACCATGCCAACACCACGGGTCGCACGGGTGACCGAAATCATCGCGGGTTCTCCCAAGAGCTTCGATGACGCAATTCAGGTTGGCTTTTCCCGGGCCACCAAGACCCTCCGCGGAATCACCGGCATGCGCATCGTCGAGCAGAGGGTGGCGGTGGAAGACGCCAAGATAGTCGAGTACAGGGTAAGAATGGAGGTCATTTTCGTTCTTGAGACATAGGAGTCCTGCGGGGCTGCCTGGCGTTTTGTCGGGGGGAACTTCCCCGACTTTTTTCTGAGTCGCCAGGCCGACAGCCTGGAAGGAATCGGAGAGATCATGACAATAGCGTTCGAGAAGATCATCAGAGAGACGGGTTATCTCGACCCGAACAGGGATTTTCAACTGACCCGTATGCCCTTCGAGATCCGCTTCGACCCTCTGACCCACAGCACGGGACGGATCGCCAGTTTCGATCTTTCTCCAGTCGATCCACCGGATCTGGAGAGCCTGGTGGAAAGGTCTCGCCGGATCGGCTGTCCCTTCTGCAGGGACTCACTGGCAGCGAAGACCGCAAAATTCCCCCCTGAAATTGCCCCTCAGGGGCGCATTCGGAAGGGAAAGGCCGTCGTGATGCCGAACATCATCCCCCTTGACACTCATGCCGCGGTCTGCCTGTTCTCTGAGGATCACTTTATCCCTCTGGAAGGGTTTACGTCCGAGCTCATCAGCGATGCCTTGCTGGCCTGCCAGGAGTTCTTTCGCAAGGTGGCCTCCCTGAGCGCCGAGACGGCCTTCTTTTCCATCAATTGGAACTACATGCCCCCGGCCGGATCGAGCCTGGTTCACCCACATCTTCAGCCCATCGCAGGGGATACCCCCACCAACACCCAGAGGGACCTGATCCGATTCAGCCACGAGTATGTTACCCATCACATCTCCCATTTTTGGAGGGACCTTGTGGAAAAGGAGGAGGAACTCGGCGAGAGATACCTGGGAAAAACCGGAAAGATCGCCTGGATGATCCCCTTCGTTCCTGTCGGTCTCTACCCCGATGCGATGGGCGTCTTCCTGGAGTGCCAGGATCTGCTTGATCTTGAGGAGGAAATCCTCCAGGACTTTTCGTCCGGCCTGGTGAAACTGTTCAAAGGCTATCATTCGATGGGGATTTACAGTCTCAACCTCTCCCTTTTTTCAGGACCCAGGGACGACTCAACGATATGGATTCATTCGAGAATCACTCCAAGGTGCCTTCCCAGGCCCATAGGTAACAGCGACATCACCTATCTCGGGATGTTCCACAGGGAACCGGTATCGATCATGAAACCCGAGGAGATGGCCTCTCGATTGAGGCCCCTCTTCTCTTGCTAGGGTCTTTTGAGCGGACCGATGATCAGAGTCTGACCGAGAAGGATCAGCCTCTCTGAAGGGGAGAGCCGATGAAGAATTTGGAAAAAAGGATTCAAAATCTGGAGGAACTGATCTTCGGCGCTGTCCTGCAGACTCGAGCCGAGACGATGGCCGTCAGGGACATCCTCCTGGAAAAGGAACTGGTCTCTCCTGAGCGGTGGGAAGAACTCGTCGAGGATCACAAAACCTCTTTCAGTTCTTTCAAGGCTGTCGCTGAGATGGAAGGAAAGCACAAGGAGTCGGCCGGGCAGGGCAGCACAGAGTAAGCCCGGGTGACTCGATACGGGCAAACTGGAATCCTGCCGCTCACTTCCAGGCAAAAGAGTCAGGGAGCCGGCGAACTTCAAGACCCGTCTTCGTTCCTTTTGGCCTCCTTCACGGCCGCCCTCAACTCCTTAAGGGTCACGGTGGCGGTCCCTACCTTTCCCACCACTACTCCGGCGGCAAAGTTGGAGATCATCGCGGCCTGTGGGAAACTGGCTCCCACCGCCAGGGCAAGGGCCATCACGCCGATGACCGAATCCCCCGCTCCTGTCACGTCAAAAACCTCTCTGGCTGTGGTGGGAATTAGAATGGCCTCCCCCCCCCTTTCGAACAGAGCCATACCGTCTTCTCCCCTCGTAATCAGGACGGCTTTACAATTGAAGCGGTCTAGAAGGCTATGGCCGACTTCCATGAGAGAGCTCTCATCCCTGATCTCTCTGCCGGCGGCAACGCTTGCCTCCTGGCTGTTGGGAGTCACAATGGTAACGTCCCGGTAGAGATCGAAGCGGCCCATCTTGGGATCCAGAGCGACGATCTTCTCCTCATTCTTGGAAATCTCGGTAACGGCCCTGATGAGTTCTCCGGTCACCACTCCTTTTCCGTAGTCGGCGACGACTACCGTATCGGCACTGTGCATCGCCTCTCGCACATAGGCTATGAGGCTGTCTGCATATCCCTGGCTGAGGGGGGCCTGGCTCTCCCGGTCGAACCGGACAACCTGTTGGTTGTGAGCCACGATCCGGGTCTTACCGGTTGTAGGTCTCCGGGGATCGATAAGCACTCCCCCCGTATCGACACCACTCTCCTCAAGAAGGCTCAGGATCTTCCTCCCCCGCTCGTCCCCCCCTACAAGACCGGCAAAGAAGACCTGGCCGCCCAGGGAACGGATGTTGTTGACCACATTTGCGGCGCCGCCAAGAAGCTGTGTCTCTTTCTCCACTGTCACCACAGGCACGGGCGCCTCGGGAGAGATCCTGTCGACCTTACCCCAGATGAACTCATCCAGGATTATGTCGCCCACCACCAGCACCCGGCCCTCAGAAAACCTATCGAACAGAGGCTCGGTTTCGCTAAGGCCCAAAACATGTCTACTCATACTCTCCTGTCCCTTCCATTGTTGGATCAAGGAGGTCCGAGCCCTTTTCAGAGGCCCTGGACCCTATAGATCAGAGTCTTTCCCTCCTTCCCATCGATCAACTTGTGCACCAGCCGCAACGGCCTTGACTCCGAGGCGAGCGAATCGGCCAGTCCCTCCTGCCCGGAATCGACATTCAAGACGAGATAGTCCATCTTCCTCTCGACGGCCATCTCCTCGATCCCTGCCAGAAGATTCTTCCCCGGAGTCGCCACATACACCCCCCCTGCATAGAAGGCCACTCTCGGGTCACTACTCATCACCCTGGACCGGGGGGGGGCGTTTTGCGCAATCCACGTTCCCGCCCGCCTTATCCATATCTTGTCCCTTCTTTGAGGCTTCAGGGTCTTCGGCAGCAGAACCACCAGGGTAACGGCCAGGATCGCTATCAGCAACCCCTGGGAAGAAGGGATCGGCCATCTCCCTGACCTCTCCAGCCTCTGCTGGACAAAATCCCGAGCCCGCTCCATGCCGAGGGCCGCCCAGAAAAGACCGAGAGCCACAAGGGGCAACCAGTGCCTTCGGCTCACGTACCCAGCATTCAAAAGCAAGAGATAGAGAACCGGCACATAGAGTAGATAGAAGGAGAGGAGAAACCAGTTTCCTTTGTCAGGCACGTTGAGTTTCTTGGTGTTTATAAACGTAATCATAAGGAATACTATAAGTAACGGATGATAAGTACCCACGAATTTGAGAGAAAGCTCTAAGAAAACTTTGATGTCCCCGGACCAAGTGTGAGAGGAAAAAAACTCGGAGCCTCTGCCGAAATCGCCCCTTGCCTCCCTGCTCTTCGCCGACTTCTGCTGAAGGCCGAGCCCCGGCCATGATGGGCCGCCGCGGTCGACCGGCAGGCCGGAGCTCTTCTCAATGCCGACAAGGCCTTTGATGCTCTTCTTTCTCGTAAGGATCCAATGGCCCGTATCCTTTTTCAAATAGACCAGGTACGGCGAGGCAAAGATAAGGAACCCGAAAACCAGCAACCCCAAGGCCGCCAAGTCTCTCCTCTGTACGGGTGAGGGCCTTTGAATCATGAAGATCCAGAACCCGGCGACAATCACGACCCCTATTCCCTCAGGTCTTGTCAGATAGGCGAGGGCGCCGAGAATCCCGGTGAGGAAAAGACCTACAAGGCTACGAGTTTTAAGGCTTTTCCATGCTGCGCAGACCGCCCCTGCAAAGAGGAAAACATAGAGGCCCTCCGACAGAACGTCGGCTGAAACCCTGGCCAGGTAAGGATGGAAAGCCACGATGATGCCGGTCAAGAAACCCGCCCTTTGGCCAAAGAGATCTTTACCGAGCAGATATATGGGGACCACGAGAAGCGATCCACTCACCAGGGAGACAACCTGGCCTGCCAGAGCGCTGCCCGGAATTAGATATGAAAGTGCCGCAATCACCAGGGAATACAGGGGATGAAAGTCGTGGCTCAGACCTTTTCCCAGATTCCCTTCCTTGAAATACCCTGCCAGGGCCAGGTAGACAACTCCATCACGACTGATCACATAGGTAAAGGCAAACAGATAGATCCTCACCCCTGCAGCGAGGCAGATCAAAATGAGCAAAGAGTAACGGTGTAGAGGCCCGACCTTGGGGATTCGCCTTTTCGCAGAGGTGGTTTTCATGACTCTCTTGGAATCATCTGGAGACCGGGAAGAGACGGTCGAGACCCGACCCTAGTACGCATTCTTGAATCCGGACCAAAGGGTCATAAAGAGGATTTTCAGGTCGAACCAAATCGACCAGTTGTTGATGTAAGAAAGATCGTACCTGATCCTCTCCTCAATAGGAGTATCACCTCTGAACCCGTTTATCTGGGCCCATCCGGTAATACCGGCTTTCATCTTGTGCCTCAGCATATATCCGGGGATTCTCCCCTTGAACTCTCTAACGAATGCCGACCTCTCAGGACGAGGCCCCACCATGCTCATCTCCCCCTTTAGCACGTTGAACAGCTGGGGGAGCTCATCCAGATTCGTTCTCCTCAGGAAGGCTCCGATCCTTGTGCGCCGGGGGTCATCCAGCTTGGCCCAGACAGGTCCTGTCTCCTTTTCAGCATCCTGCTTCATGGATCTGAACTTGAGCATCTTGAAGGGCTTCCCGTCAAGTCCCATTCTTTCCTGTACATACAGGACAGGCCCAGGGGAGGTCAGTTTGACGAGTATCGCAATGACCGCCATAAGGGGGGAGAAGAGAACGATTCCCGAAACAGAGAACACGATGTCGAATACCCGCTTCACCACTCTGTTCCATCCGTATAAGGGGGTCTCCTGGAGGCTTATGATTGGGAGACCGTCAAGCTCATCGATCCCTCCCCTGAGGGTAACAAACCGAAAGAGGTCCGGGATTATCTTGACATCCAAGACCTCCTCGCTCAATCCCTCAAGGAGAGCCTCCAAATGATGCTGGGCGTCGTTGGGAAGCGCAATGAAAAGGATATCGACCTGATGGGCATGGATGATCCTCTTCAGGTCTCCCAAGCCGCCTAGAACCTGGATTCCTCCGATATTGGGGGCGGCCTTTTCCGGGTCTTCGGCCAGCAGTCCGAGCACCTTGATTCCCAGCTCAGGGTGATGGCTGAGTCTGTCGACAAGATCGACCGCACTGCTGCCAGAGCCCGCGATCAGCGCCTGTTTCTGGTTGTATCCCCTTTTCCTGAGAAATCTCAGCCATCCCCTGAAAAGCGCTCTATCAAAGCCGATGACCAGGAGGCTGAGGAGCCAGAAGTAGAAAAAGGAGAGTCTGGAAAGCTCGAATCTCCGTAACAGATAGGTGACGGCAATAAGGATAAACACACAAAACGTACAGGCCTTGGCAACATCGAGCATCTCTTTCCAATGGGAGCCGATCCTCCTGGGCCTGTAAAGGTCGAATCCCCTGAAGGTGAAGAACCATACGATGACAACGATCCCCAAAAACCACAGGTATGTGGAAAACGGTACCATAACCGGGGCAGGCCGAATGAAGTCCGTGTAGAAACGGAGAAAGTACGCGAGTATCCAGCATCCGGATAACAAAAGGGCATCCATAAGAAACAGAATGCTCCTGAAAAATTCAGAATGCTTTTTCAACATGGTCCTTTGCCCTTGCCAGACAGATTCCCTTATATCACCGACGATACGAAAAGACAAGGCGCCTCCGGTCCCCATCTACCTTCGTTTGGTCCAACTGAGACCGTGGGGCTCTTCTGCCAATCCTTCGCTTTGCTCAAGGGTGAGTCTGAGCGACCTTGGGCAGGAAAGAATCTCTGTGCCTTGGCCGAGTGATCAAAGCAGAAGCGAGATTCTTCGCTTGGCTCAGAATGAAAGGTTCACGACCAGGAACGCAGGATGTCTGAGACCGCATCCCTGAAGTTCCTCTTAAAGACCGACCGGTCCCATTTCATGGCGTGTCTCCGTAGGGCCTTCCCGTGGAAAAGATCCGCCTTCTCCTCAAAAACCCTCACAGCCCGTATCAAGCTCTCCACAGATTGCTCATAGAAGAAAACCCCTGTCGCCAACGAGCCGGGTCTGTCTGGGCCTTCCCTTGCTTCAACGTCCCTGCCTTCTATTTGCCGATCCGAAAGAGGAACCACCGTTTCCAAGACCCCTCCCCTCCCGTAGGCGATCACAGGGCGCCCGGAGGCCTGGGCTTCAAGGGGTGTGATACCGAAATCCTCTTCACCGGGAAAAACCAGGGCCTTGCATCGTGAATAGTGTTCCGCCACCACGTCGTCAGGCTGCCAGCCCAGGAATTCGATGTTGGGCCGAGCCATGGCCCGGAGCCTTTTTTCGTCCTGTCCGCTTCCTATCAGTTTCAGCGGGTATCCCAGTCGATTGAAGGCCTGGACGGCCAAATCGATTCCCTTGTACGGAGCCAGGGCAGAAACGATGAGGTAGAAGTCGTCGCTCCCTTTGGAAACCCTGAACCTCCTTGTGTCGACCGGGGGATGAATAATCTTCGAATCCCTCCGGTAGTACTTCTTGATCCTCCTGGCCACGTGTCGGGAGATGGCGATGAAATGATCGACCCGCTCCGAAGACGTCACATCCCAGGCTCTCAGGTAGTGGGCGAACAGAGCAAGGACCGGCCGCCCTGCCCGCCTTCCCCTCGGGTTTCCGAAGTAATCGAAATACATGTCCCAGACATACCGCATAGGAGAATAGACATAGGAGATATGGCAGCAGTCAGGCGGGGGAATCACACCCTTGGCCACACAGTGGCTGCTGCTCAAGACCAAGTCGTATCCCTTGAGATCAAAGCTCTCCACAGCCAGGGGGAAAAGGGGCAGGTAGCTTCTGTACCCCTTACGGGAGAAAGGAAGATTCTGTACGAAGGAGGTCCTGATCTTCATGGCCTCTATCTTTGGGGAGACCGAGCCCTTTACGTGCAACAGGGTGAAGAGGTCCGCCTCGGGGAAGAGTTCGCAGAAGACTTCCAGGCATCTCTCTCCCCCCCTCATCCCGGTAAGCCAGTCATGCACGATGGCAATCCTCATCACCCGTCCCCCTGCTTTCTCCGACCAGCTACTCGGTGTCTCCCCTCCGTCACTTTTGGGTGTTCTTGAAGAGCTCTAGATCGCTTTTCACCATCTCCTGTACCAGATCGACGAATCCGTACTGGTGAACCCACCCGAGCTCTACCCTTGCCTTGGAGGCATCCGCCACGAGATCAAAGATCTCCGAAGGCCTGTAATACCTCTCGTCCGTGATCACAGAAGAGCGCGGGTCGAGGCCGAGATATTCGAAGGCGACCTCCACAAATTCCCTCACCGAATGGCTCTCGCCCGTCCCTACAACATAGTCGTCCGGAGAGTCGGCCTGAAGCATCATCCACATGGCCTTCACGTAGTCTTTGGCATGCCCCCAATCCCTCTTGGCATCGAGATTGCCCAACCTGAGTTCCTTGGCCAACCCCAGCTTGATCCTCGCGGCGTGGGACGATATCTTCCGGGTCACAAACTCGAAGCCTCGGCGGGGGGACTCATGGTTGAACAGAATCCCGTTGACCGCGAAGAGGCCGTAAGCCTCCCTGTAGTTTCTCACGAGGTGATACCCAGTGAGTTTGGAAATCCCGTAGGCCGACCTCGGCTTGAACCTGGTCTTCTCGTTCTGAGGCGATTGCTCGGTGTTTCCGAACATCTCACTCGATGCTGCAAAGTAAAACCGGCATGAGGGGACGATCTGTTTCACCGCCGACAGTACGTGGTGTGTCCCGTTGATATTCGTCATGAGAGTCGAGAATTCGTCTTCGAAAGAGTAGGCCACAAAACTCTGCGCTGCAAGGTGGTAACATTCGTCGGGCTTTACCTCACTAACCACATTGAAGATGCTGGGGTAGCTCTCAACCGAACCCGCATGTGAAAGACGATGTTCAGGATCCTCAATGGCCGAGCGCCGCACCAGACCATGGACCGCGTAACCCTTTTCGAGAAGCAGTTCCGCAAGATAGCTCCCATCCTGACCCGTAATCCCCGTAATCAAGGCGTGCTTCATGGGTTTCTCCTTTCAATCCTAAGCTCATCCCTCACACCACGGACGCTTCTCATGTCCCGGCAACTTCCTCGTACACCCTTATCGTCTCCCTCGCTGCATTCTCCCAGGAAAAGAGCTTCACCCTTTCGAAGCCTTTTTCCACCAGGATTCTTCTCAGGTTATCATCCTGCAAGACAGATAGTATACCCCTCGCCATGTCTCCTTCGTCAAAAGGATCGACATAACAGGCCGCGTCTCCGCAGACCTCGGGGAGTGAGGACCGATTTGAAACCACCACCGGGGTCCCGCACGACATGGCCTCCAGGGGCGGCAGGCCGAACCCCTCGTAAACGGAAGGATATACGAAGACCTCTGCGTTTCTATACAGAGAAGACAACCCGTCCTGAGAAACATGACCTAAGAAACGGACGTGATCACCCAAACCCAGGGAATCGATCAGATCAAAAAGCCCCTGGTAGAGCCACCCTTTCCTGCCCGCCATAATGAGTGGATACTTGAGCCCCTGTTCCCACAAGAGAGCCGTGGCCTTTACCAGTCGTATGAGGTTCTTTCTGGGTTCGAGGGTACCAACGTAGAGCAGGTAGGGCGTGTCCGGCTTTTCGCCTTCCGCAACCTTTCTCAAAAAGGGCCGATTCAATTCCTTTACTCCCAGGGGGATGACTCTCAACTTCTCTTGACGAGTCTTGAGGATAGCCGCAGCTTCGTTTGCCGTAAAACGGGAAACACAAATAACAAGTTGGGCCTTCCACACGGAAAAACGGGCCATTATCCTTTTCCAAACTCTCAGGCTCGGAGGGAAGACGTGCGGATAACGAAAGAAGGAGAGATCATGGAGGGTGATCACCATCCGTTTCGCCGAGAGAAGAGGACCGGAGAAGTCTGGATAGTGAATCAGGGAAACGTCTGGG
>JAFDHF010000092.1 GCA_019308905.1 Deltaproteobacteria bacterium | reverse complement strand
TCCCGAGCCGGTGGTGGAGTTGTTCGATGCGGTAAAGGCCGGGAACATGGACAAGGCGAGATCCCTCCAGTCCAGAGTCTCTGCGATGCGGGATATCATGCACTACGGGCCGACCGTTCCGATGATTCAGGGGATTCTGAGGCAACGTGGGGTCAACGCCGGATACCCGAGGCTGCCCTTCGTTCTGCCGGATGAGGGGTTGTTGAACAGGGCGATCGAGGAGTTCAAGAAGATGGGCGTTTCCGTCTAGCCGTGGGAAGAGGTCTTATGCGGATCGTTTTGGTGGGGTCACGTTCCTTTGCGTATCAGCCAAGACGAATGGCCCCTGGATGAGGCGAAGATGTGCGGGATCGTGGCACGGGAGAGTCCGGATGTCATCATATGCGGAGCGGAACCGATCACGGCGGATGTGCTGAGGGCATCGAAAAAACTGGGCATGGTCATGAAACACGGCGTCGGTGTCGACAATATCGACCTCGATGCCGCCGCTTCGCTGGGCATCGCAGTGGCCAATACGCCGGGAGCCAACAACACATCGGTCGCTGACTTTACGGTTGCCGCCATGCTGGCTCTGCTGCGGAATCTCTGCGAGGCGCACCAGGAGACGAAAGCCGGTTTCTGGCGTCACTATATGGGCCACGAGTTGGGCCGGATGAGGGTCGGCGTGATCGGCACCGGAAATGTCGGGGCCGAGGTCGTCAAGCGGCTCTATGGTTTCGGTGCAACCATACTCGCCTTCGATGTGGTGCAGAATCCCGGCTTGATTTCGGAATACGGGGTTCACTATGTGACGCTGGAGGAGCTTTTGGAGACATCTGACATCATTACCCTGCACGTCTCCCTGACGAACGAGACGAGGGGGATGATCGGCCGGCAGGAGCTTCAGAGGATGAAAAAAACCGCCTTGCTCATCAACGCTGCTCGTGGGGAACTGGTGGATGAGGATGCTCTGTATGAGCATTTGAAGGCCGGGCGGTGAATCCGTGCCGTGCCTCGGGCGATTTGGATCTCAATCGAGAAATCGAGGATTTGGGAGATGAGGATAGGGTTTGAAAAATACCGGGACTTCCCGCCGATTACGATCGATGACCGAAACCTGATCGGGGTTTTTGCTCCGAGATACGTGAAGGATAGGCGGCCGGTAGGAGAAATCATCCGGTTGGGTCTTGAGAATCCGTTGGATAGCCCTCCCCTGGCCGAGCTGGCCCGGGGGAAACATCGGGTCTTGATTCTCGTGGATGACAACACCAGAAACACACCGGTCCAGGAGATCCTCCCGCCGGTCATCGCGGAGTTGAATCGAGGGGGGATCGAGAATGGCCGGATCGAGTTCCTGGTGGCTCTGGGGACCCACCGGGAAATGACGGCGGAAGAGACGGAAGCGAAGTTCGGCCCCTCTATCTGCAAGACCTTTGCGATCTACATGCACCGGTGGCAAGATGAAGATCAACTCTACGATTTGGGAAAGACCGAAAGGGGCACGGAGATACTCGTGAACAGGCGGGTCATGGAGGCCGATCTGGTCATCGGTGTGGGACAGATCGTTCCGCACCGGGTGGTCGGCTACAGCGGTGGCTGCAAGATCGTTCAGCCGGGGGTTTGCGGCGAAGTGACCACGGGGCAGACCCATTGGCTGAGCGCCGAGTTCACGGGTGAAGAGATGACGGGCACGATCGAAAACCCGGTCCGGGAGGAGATCGATCGGGTCGGGGTGAGAGCCAATCTGGGGTTTATCGTGAACGCCGTCATGGACAATTCCGACGAGATAGTCCATGTGGTCTGCGGGGACCCAGTGGCGGCCTTCCGTGAGGGAGCCCGTCTGTCCCGGGAGATCTTCGCCGTGGAGATACCGGAAAGGGCGGACATCGTGGTCACCGATTCCTACCCCGCCGACATCGAGATGTGGCAGGCCTCAAAGGGCATTTATGCAGCCGAGCTCGCCGTAAAGGAGGGTGGCGTGATTGTCATGGTTTCCCCTTGCCATGAGGGGGTCTGTGCGACGCATCCCGACGTGTTGAAATACGGATACCTGCCCTACGGCGCGGTTCGAGAACTGCTCGACTCCGGCGAATTGACGGATCTGACCGTGGCCGCCCATCTGGTTCATGTGGGCCGTGTCATCAGGGAGAAGGCCACCGGCATATTGGTCTCTTCGGGCATAAAGCGCCGGGAGAGCGAGAAGCTGGGGTTCATCCCTGCGGAGAACCCACAGGAAGCCCTGGAGTTGGCTTTGAGAATTGCAGGAAGGCTAGCTCGGATCATTGTTTTGCAGCACGGAGGTCACATCTTGCCGGCTGTCCACGGCTGATCGACGGGGAGTGAAAGCGCTTCCCAGTGTTTCTTTTCAGTCTGTGGCACCCTTGCAGACACGGAAGGACCGACCGCGTTTGTTGGCGGGTGCTCATGAGAAAGGGGGGATGCCGACGAGAAAAGCCCGGGAGTGGTTTTTTTCAAGAACCAACAAAAAAGGCATAAGGAGGTCGACATGGGTAAGAGAATCTTTGTGGTATCAGTCGTTTTGTTTCTGGTCGTCGGGCTGGTCATCGCAGGAGTGCCCAACGCAGAGGCGAAAAAGAAAGGTCCCTTTGTCATTGGTCTTAGCAATTTCAGCCTCGGAAACTCCTGGCGCGTTCAGATGGTGGAAGAGGCAAAATACGCTGCCTCTCAGAAAAAGGAACTCGTAAAAGCCTTGATCGTGACCGAGGCCGAGGGTGACATTTCCAAGCAGATCTCTGACATTGAAGACCTGATCGCCAAAGGAGTGGACGCAATCCTCATAACGGCTGCCTCACCAAAGGCCCTGGTTCCTGTGGTGCACAAAGCAATGGCTGCAGGAATCGTCACCGTCGATTTCGACAATCTGGTATACACGGATAACATTACGGCCCACGTGATTGTCGATCAGAAGGAGTTCGGCCGCGTTCAGGGCAGATGGTTGGTGAAGGCACTCGGCGGAAAGGGCAAAATCATCGCTTTCAACGGCATCAAGGGGACAGCCATTTCCGCTGAAAGGTTCGAGGGGGCAAAGAGTATTTTCGATCAATATCCGGGCATCAAGATAGTCCAGGTGGTTTATGCCGATTGGGATTACGCCAAGGCCAAGAGGGCCATGGAATCCCTGCTGGCAGCCTATCCGAAGATCGACGGGATCTGGTCTCAGGGAGGCGCCATGTCCGAGGCCGTAATCGAAGCCTATCTGGAGAGGGGGATGGAGCCCCCTCCTGTCACGGGCGAAGATGGAAACGGTTTCCTGAAGGTATGGAAGGAGATAAGGGATTCCGGGAAATATCCCAAATTCGATTCAATAGCCACGAGCATGCCCACCTGGTGCAGCGCCAAAGCCCTCGAGGTCGCACTGGATGCCCTACAGGGCAAGCCGGTTCAGAAGAAGGTGATTATTCCCATACCCACCATCACCGCGGAGACCCTCGACCAGTACGTGAAACCCGATCTCCCGGACAGCTACTGGTGTAATTCCAAGCTTCCGGCAGAGATTGTAAAAAAGATGTTCAAGAGGTGAGCAAAAGAGGGGGAGGATCTCTCCTCCCCCTCTTCCTCGGGAGCCCTCCTATGGAAGGCAGTGAGACTCCGACCCGACTGTTGGAGATGAAGGGCATAAAGAAGTCGTTTCCAGGCACCCTCGCCGTCGACAACGTCGATTTCGAGTGTGACAGGGGGGAGATCCGAGGGCTCGTCGGGGAGAACGGAGCAGGCAAGAGCACCCTCATGAAGGTACTGGCGGGCGTCCACATGCCTGACAGCGGTAAGATCCTCATCAACGGTGTTCAGAAGAGGTTTCGTAATTACTCAGATGCGAGAAGGGCGGGGATAGGGGTCGTATATCAAGAGCTATCACTTCTTCCGGAATTGTCGGTGGCAGAGAACATCTTCATGGGGACCTGGCCGAAGAAATGGAACGGACTCATTGACTGGAGAGCAATAAAGGAGAAGAGTACATCTGTTCTGGCTGATATAGGTATCGATCTCGATCCGAACGAACTGGTGACCTCTCTTCCCATGGCACTCAGGCAAATGGTGGCAATAGCCAAGGTCCTGACGCAGGACCCGGAAATCATCGTCTTTGACGAACCCACCGCCGCCCTCTCGAAAGATGAGGTGGCGGAACTTTTTCGGATCCTGAGGGATACCAAGCGGAAGATGAAGGGGATCATCTTCATCTCCCATAGGCTGGACGAAGTGTTGGAGATATGCGATACCATCACCGTCATGAAGGACGGGCAGAAAGTACTCACCGAGAAGGCCTCATACTTTGATGAAGACAAGTTGGTTTCCTGTATGGTGGGAAGAGAGTTCTCTGAGATTTTTCCTCCCAAGATCGGCAGGAAAGAAGACCGGGAGGAGATCTTTTCCTATGACGGCATCCTGGCCAAATCGAAAAAGAGGGTGAGATTCTCCATACCCAGGGGAGATGTCCTGGGTATCGGCGGATTACAGGGGCAGGGTCAGATAGAAGTTCTCGAATCCATATTCGGTCTAGGGAACTGTGATGACCTGCACATAAAGATCTTCGGCAGAGAGGTAACGGTAAACAACCCTTATCATGCCCTGCGGCAAGGGATTGCTTTGATTCCTGAAAACAGAAACGAAGAAGGGGTATTCTTGATTCTATCGGTCTTGGAGAATCTGGTGGCCTCGACCATCGACAAGAGACAATCCTATGGGTTGATACGGAAAGAGGAAGAAGAAAAGGTAGCCAGAGACATCGTAGACAAGCTATCGATCAAGGTGACTTCCCTTGACCAGGTCGCCCAGTCGCTAAGCGGGGGGAATCTCCAGAAACTCGTGCTGGGGAAATGGTTGGTTTCCGATCCAAAGGTCATCGTCATGTTGGAACCGACAAAAGGCGTTGATGTCGCCACAAAGCAACAGATATATCGGCTCATCCGGGATCTCGCCGAGAGCAATGTGGCTGTCATCGTCTATACGAGCGACATGTTGGAGCTGATCGGAGCCTGTGATAGGGTGCTCGTCATGAACCAGGGTTTCTTGACCGCGAATCTGCAGGGAGACGAAATAACGGAAGAGAACATCATGAAGGCCTCGGTGAGCAACAAAAACCTATTGGAAGCAGACACTCTACAATGACTGAAAAACAGCGGGACCTACGTCTATACATTCCGGTCTATGTTATCTTCCTTGCAATCTACATTTTTGCCAGCATCCTCGAGCCGACCTTTCATACCTGGAGAAACAACGTCAACCTCTTCACGAGAATCACCCCTCTCATCTTTGCCGGAATGGCCCAGACCTTTGTCATATTGACGGGCGGGATCGATCTTTCCATCGGATCGATCATCGGATTGACCAACGTCATAGCGGCAAGTCTCCCGTTCCTGGACACACCGTTGAATATCGTCATGTGGGCCGTTATTCCTCCGCTGGTAGGGCTTGCTATGGGGTTGATGAACGGTGTCATCATAGCCAAGGGGGGATTTCCGCCCTTGGTCGTTACTCTGGCAACAGGGGCCATCTGGCGGGGGGTGACGTTGTTCATAATGGGTATTCCCGGAGGGAGCGTTTCCCTATCGGTCGCTACCACGGTTACCGGTACCGTGTTCAAGGTGGTTCCGACACCTCTGGTAATATTCCTTGTGTCTGTATATGCCTGCCATTTCGTTTTAAAGAAGACGGAATTCGGAAGATCCATATATGCAAGAGGCGGCAACGAGTCGGTCGCTCTCGAATCCGGGATCCCCTGCGATAGGGTCACGATCTGGGTCTACGGTGTAGGCGGCCTGCTCTCGGCATTTGCCGGAATGTTCCTGTCGGCCTGGATGTTTTCTGCAGATCCGTTGATCGGAGAGCCGTACATTCTCAACTCGATCGCCGTCGTCGTTATTGCGGGAACGAGCCTTATGGGAGGAAGAGGGGGTGTGCTGGGGATCATCGGAGCGGCATATATCTTCCACTTGCTGAACAACATTCTCAACCTGCTTGCGATATCGACCTTCTATCAATTCGTCGCAAAGGGGTTGGTCCTCATCCTAGCCCTTGCCGTTACCTCTTCCGGGACGACTCTGGATATACGAGGGATCTTAAGAAAGTATCTGCTCCCCAAATAGAGAAGGCCTTTGAAATTGCGTAGCGGGATGAATGAGAAAATCGTGGGTTTTGTAGTGAAGGAGAAACTGCTCATCCTTCTTTTTGTGATAATAGTCGTGATGTTCGGGGTGGGCGAGATTGTCTCCAAGGGTTTCCTCTCCTACGATCATGTGGGGGCTGTCTTAAGAACAGCCTCCTTTCTGGCAATCGTCTCCATTGGTCAGACGATAACTATTCTAATTGCGGGGATCGATCTTTCGGTTGGTGCCCTTATCACCATGGGCAACGTATTTACGTGCATGTTCATCAACGGCAGCAATTTCAATACCCTCTGGGCATTCCCGGCCATAATCCTCTTGGGAGCGCTGTTCGGTTGTTTCAATGGACTGGGAGTCGCCTACCTCAAGATTTCGCCCCTTGTCATGACCTTAGCCATTGGATCGCTCGTAACCGGAATAACTCTGATATTCAGCCAGGGGGCACCCAAAGGTCTGGCATCCCCGATCCTGAGGTACATAGGAGTGGGGAATCTCTTAGACCTAGTTCCGGTAATCATAGTGGTCTGGATCTTCTTAAGCGCGCTCTTCATTTTCCTCCTCCGGTCCACGGTTTTCGGAAGAAAGATCTACTACATCGGAGCCAATGAGAAAGCGGCGTATCTATCCGGCGTCAAGGTGAATTCCATCAAGACCATAGCGTACTCGATCAGCGGGGCGAGTGCCGCCTTGACGGGAGCCCTCATGGCCGGTTATACCCAAACGGCCTTCTTGGGCATCGGCAACGAGTACATTCTCTGGTCGATCGCGGCTGTTGTGATCGGGGGGACACCGCTGACAGGGGGCAAGGGCAGCTACCTGGGTACGATGGCCGGTGCGGTGATTCTCGTGCTTCTCGAGAGCATCTTGATCGTGATGAAAATGCCGGAGGCGGGCAGAAGAATAGCCAATGGAATAATCATTTTGATCATGATCAGCATCTATTTTGGAAGAAAAAGCAAGAGGACATGATCGAAAAGCGGAAAACCTCCCTAGTTCATGCCTCGTCTCCCGGGAAGCGCACTGTTCCGTCGCTCCTGGATTCCGAGATTCCGACTGTGAGCGAGGGGCGACCGGGTTCCTGGAGTGCAGGCCGAAAGGATGGATCTAATCGGCCTTGCAGGCGCTCAAGATGGTTTCAGGGATTGCCGGTCCGGGACAACAACCCCTAATGAAGATGGTCTTTGGATGGTTTTGATATTTAACCGGAGTACAGTCGCCGATGACGAAATAGGGCCCTTCCTGTAAATGCTTCTCGAAGTTGATATCGACGGCGTTGAAACCAAGCATAAAGGTCGGCCTGCCGACGTTCTTCCTTATTCTGTCCCAGGTCCCGTCCCTCTCCCATGCCACTGCCGGCCCTAGAAACCAGGTGAAGCAGCCGTCGCACAGGCCACCCAAGACCACATTGCAGGGGAATCTGTTGTACAGAACCCTCACCGGTTTTTCAACGCGAATCTGCACTTCAGAAATGTCCGGACCGATGACCCTGATTCTGTTCCTCTCTATCTCACCTACTCCGTCGAGATGAGCGGTCCAGGCAAAACCGAGATCATTCCTGTTGATGCCGAGCAGTTCCGCGGCAATGGAATCGAGGCCGACAGGATCGTTTGAGGCGAGGACCAACCCCAGATATTTCGGAAGGGACAAATCAGGGCCGTCTCCCTCTCCGACGATGACGGCATCGGCGAGGCACAGGGTTTCGGGCAGGGCTTTGTGAAGCTCGGAGACGAGCTTGGCCAATCTCGACTGGTGGTACTGCAGTCGGAGATCCTGCGGGATCAACCCGACCCAGTTCTTTACGCAACAGGTCAAACCGTCTATCTTGTGTGTCTTCAACTTTCCGAAATTTATGATATGGTCCGAGTCGAGGGCTTTCCGCGGAACGGAGATGCTTTCAAGCAGGTCACTTCCCGGCAATGGAATGCTTACTCTCTCCGATGGATCATCGATATCTACGAATTCGCCTCCGGCCTGTGTGATCGCGTCCAACATCCCGGATTCCCTGAAGGTTTCATCGGATTTCAGATAGCTTGCAGGTGAATCTCCGACATATACCCTCCTTACGCCTCTCTCCATCAGAAGGCCGATCAGACTCGATATGAGCGTGGGTTCCGTGGTAACACTCGATCGTGCCGACGCCCCCATAACAACATTGGGTTTGACGAAAGCTAGACCATCTTTGGGTATCTCGATGTCGTTCTCTTCCAGATTCGTGAGGGATTTTTCAAGTACCGCCTTGAAATCGATTTCATCATAGACGGCTGATTCGACCTTTACAACCGAAACAGTGGATTGTCTTGTTCCCCCCATCTTTTCCCCTCCGCTCTTGTTGGATGTCATATTTCGGCGACCATGCTGACTGGAGAGGCGTCAAGCCCCTTCAGCCTCAAAGGAAAAGCACATATCATCCTGATCTTCTTGTCGACGACTCTTGCAATATTCACATCCTCATAGACGAGCAACGGCCTGGTATCGTATAGTCTTTCGTCCAACAGGGTTCTATGGACCTCAAAATCAGACTCCGGGCCGAGAGTAGGGCTTTCTATGCTCAGGGTATCGATTGCAACGGCCTTCACGTTTAGGAGACTCTTACGGATGAGTTCTGCCGATTCACGGGATATGGCCGGAAAATCGTCGGCAAAGACGGCGGTATCATTCCGGAACTGCGAAAAACCGGTAAAAATCAGAAGAATGTCCGCCGAGTAGAGAGAATCACCGTATGACAGGAGATCGGCCGGTTCAACCAACTCCGATCTGTGCAGTCGCTTCCCGATAACCAACGGTTGATAATAGACGAAATCATCGATTGAAATCTGGTCGATCGTCCGGCTGTCACGGCCGAAATGAAAAGGAGCATCAACATGCGTCCCGTTATGGAGGTAATGCTTAAGGACCGTGGCATTGCAGACGTCGCCTTCCTTCATTCTGGACACAGGAATGAATTCGTCACGAGGAGAACCGGGGTAGACCGGTATGTCCGGGCCGATCTCATAGGAGAGTTCGATAAACATATGGCACCTCCCTTGTCACAGCAAAGCCGGCCCGCCGGTTTGTCAAGGTCGTTTCTCTATATGCCTCGGTAGCATATCGCAACCGGTCATGGCATCTTGAAATTCCGGGTCGAATGAACCTTCCACCTGTCCCAGACCCACTTCGAACCGGCGGGCATCCGGGGACTTCTGTGGACCTCTGCAGGATGAGACAAAAGGCCGTATATAGTATACCATACCTTCTGCTGATCCTGCGACGTAAAAGTTCTTCCAAAAGGAGGTCTGCGGAAGCCGGTAAGGAAGGTTCTATTTTTCTCGGCATGTCCGCCGACAGTCTACTGGATTTCGGTTCTGAAGAGGACGGCAAAAGACATTTGTAGCCTCAGATCAGTCGTCATGGAAACAGAAAAAGATTCTATTGGCCCTGTAAAGGCAGGATCATAGGAAGGACCTGAAACCAACAAACCATTATCAAGGTCGCAATTTGTAGAAAACATCGGATTCGCTTGAAGACAGAAAAAAATGTGACTATTTGGATTATGACATTTGTCTTTAGTGGCAAGGCATTGACCTTTTCTTAAAGTGAAAAGCTACGAAGTTAACACATAGACTAAAGATTCATAGATATTTTGGCAATTTATCGAGTTTCGTGTTATTATTATTATGACCGGCCCAAGGGGCCTCATTATCAACTCTCAGGCTCGTCCTGAAGGCATTTGACTTGAGAATAAACAGCAAACATGACAAACTGACAGTCCTACGGTCCGGTAGAAACAATCATCCACAATATAGACAAGGGACTCCATTCTTTAGGTTACAGGTCGATCGTGGCCTGTTCCGGTGATTCCAGAGTCGCCGGGGAGCATTACGTGACCGTCGATCAAAGCATCGGCGACTACTGGAGCGATGACACTCTGGAACGGCGTAGAACCATGGATTTGCACCTTTCAAGGGTATTGAGCAGGGCGAAGATGGGTGACATCGACGTCATACACACCCATGATGCACAAGCGGTTGAGTTCATCTATGATGGTGTATTCGCTATGCATTTACCGATTGTGATGACTCTTCACGTACCGGCAAAAGAAAGCCGGCTGCAGGGGACTTACCAACGCTGGTGCAATCCCCTGTCATCTCGGCCGGTATATTGCGTTCCGATAAGCGAGTATCAAAAAGGCCAGTACAACGGACTGGTGAAGACAGAGGATGTCGTCTATCATGGAATTGAGGTTGAAGAGTACCCTCTGAAGGCTGAGCCTGACAGAGGAAGCTATCTGTTCACAATCGGCAGGGTCACCGCCGACAAGGGCCAGGACAAGGCCATAGAAATTGCAAAGAAAACCTGTTCCAAGCTTGTCATTGCCGGTTGTATCCAGAATAAAGCCGCAGACAGGGAGTTCTTCGCCGGCTTGAAGAACTCCATAGACCTGTTGGTTGAAGTCGGCAAATATCCGGTCGATAATGACTACTACAACAATGTAATAGGTCCGCTGTTGGACTGCGATAAGCAGATTATCTACATCGGAGAAATCAACAGCGAGCACAAAAAGAAATGGTACCGCCATGCACGGGCCACCTTGTTCCCTATACAGTGGGATGAGCCGTTTGGACTTGTTCTGATCGAGTCGATGGCATGCGGCACGCCGGCCATTGCATTCAATAGAGGCGCCGTCCCGGAAATAATGGTGGATGGGAAGACAGGGTTCATAGTGGATTGCATGAGTGACATGGCCGGGGCGGTTGACAGGATCGACCATATCGATCCCGACGAGTGCCGGAGACACGTGGAGAATCGTTTCTCCACGAAGGTCATGGCCTGTGGGTATTCAAGGTTGTATCAAGAGATAGCCGGCGGCCATAGGGTATCGGACAGGTACAGGAGCTTTTCGATCGGCGATCTCTCGAGACCTCTCCACGGTCGGGTACAGGCACGTCGGAAACCATGCCCAAAGACATTCCCGTAAGCAATGGCAATCTTCTTTTCAACTTCGATTCGGATTATCAGATCCGGGATGTATATTTCCCCCTGATAGGTCAGGAGAACCATTCGAAGGGGAACCCATTTCGGTTCGGAGTCTGGGCGGATGGACGATGCTCCTGGATGGGCCCGGAGTGGGAAAAGGAGCTGAGATATCGCGACAACAGCCTCGCTACCGACGTCTTTCTGAAGAACGAGGCTCTGGGCCTGGAGTTGCGCTGCTCCGACGTGGTCGACGTAGACTTGAACGTATACATAAGAAGGATCGAGGTGACAAATCTGGAGAAGACGGAACGTCAAGTCAGGCTCTTTTTCAGCCACGACTTCCATCTCTATGGCAATGATATCGGAGAAACGGCCTATTTCGATCCACGAACCCGGTCCGTCATACACTACAAAGCCAATCGCTACTTTCTTATTAATTGTCGTGTGGCCGAAAAGTGCGGCGTGGATTACTACGCGTGCGGGGACAAGGAAGTTCCGGGGAGCGAAAGAACCTGGAAGGACGCCGAGGACGGCGAACTCAGCGGGAACCAGATTTCCTGGGGCTCTGCCGACTCCACGATCGGGATGCGGATGCAGTTGGCCTCGGGCGGGAAGGTGGAGGCTTTCTACTGGGTGGCGGCAGGCAGGCTTTACCATGAGGTGGCTCGACTCAACCATGAAGTGATAGAGAAGACGCCGGCAGAGCTGATCAAAAGCACGTCGGGTTACTGGAAAGCATGGGTTGAAAAAGAGCCCAGATTCTTTGGAGATCTACCCAAAACGGTCATCGACATTTTCAACCGAAGCCTCCTGATTTTGAGAACACAGATCGACAACCGGGGAGCGATCATCGCGGCCAATGACTCGGACATAGTCCGTTTTGGGAAAGACACGTATTCCTACATGTGGGGCCGCGATGGGGCCTTCGTGGCTGCCGCCTTGGCCAAGGCGGGTTACTCGGATGTGTGCAGGAAGTTCTTCGAATTTTGCTCTCGTGCTCTGTCAGAGGAGGGGTATCTTTACCAGCATTACAATCCTGACGGATCACTGGCCAGCAATTGGCACCCGTGGTTATTGGAAGGGAAAGCCGTGCTTCCGATACAGGAGGACTCGACGGCCTTGATTCTCTGGGCGCTCTGGATACACTACGAGAATTCTAGAGAAATAGGGTTCATCAGAGGTCTTTACAACGAATTGATACAGAAGTCTGCCGACTTTCTGGTCGCTCACCGGGATCCCGAGACCCTGCTGCCCATCCCCTCCTATGATCTCTGGGAAGAGCGTTTTGGAGTGCACTCATTTACTGTCGCAGCGGTGATTGCCGGCCTCAGGGCGGCAGCGAATTTTGCAAGACTCTTTCAGGATGCTCCCCTGGCAGAGAAATACGGCAGAGCGGCCGAACAGATGAAGGAAGGGCTTACAAGACATCTCTACCACACCGGCCTGAAGAGGTACGCTCGTTCCGGTTACAAGAAGGGCAAAGGCTATGAACTCGATGAGGTGATCGATGTCAGTCTCTTGGGACTCACGATTCTGGGAGCATTGCCTCCCAAAGATCCCCGGATTGTCGAAACAGTGGAGGCGATACACCAGCAATTATGGCTCAAGACCCCTGTTGGGGGATGTGCCCGATACCGGAATGATGTTTATCAACGGCCGAATGACAGCCCACCGGATATTCCGGGCAATCCCTGGTTTATTTCAACGCTCTGGCTGGGAGAGTACTTTATCGCTCGTGCCGAAACTCTTCAGGAACTTCACAAAGCCCTCCCTTACCTCGAATGGTGCGGGAAGAACGCGATGCCCTCCGGCGTGTTTGCGGAACAGGTGCACCCTGTAAATAGTTCTCCTCTCTCCGTTTCACCCCTCACCTGGAGCCATTCGGCTTTCGTGTGGACGGTACTGCAATACACCGACAAGTTCCGGGAGGGGGTCGGGAGGGGGTCAGGTCTTGAATTATAAGATTGTATGTGTATGGGTTAAGGCAAGGAGCTATAATTCAAGGCCTGACCCCCGACTCCGACGAGCGGGAATCCGCCTCAAAGCAGC
>JAFDHF010000091.1 GCA_019308905.1 Deltaproteobacteria bacterium | reverse complement strand
CAGTTGGGTTGGTCACAGCAAGAAGGGTGCGGACTACAGGTATCTTGCGATTCGCGAGCCCCTGGTGCAGTTGGAGTTTTCTGGCATGGAGGGTCAGCTTCCATTTCCGGCGATGGAGTTTTCCAAGGGAGCAAGGTACAAGGTATTTGGGTTGGTGACCAACCGAACGATACCAGGAGAGGAGCTAATCAGGTGGCATCGGGGTCGCTGTGGAAAGGCTGAGGAGGCCCACTCTGTGATGAAGGGGGATTTGGCGGGAGGGAGGTTTCCCTCTGGGAGGTTTGGGGAGAATGCGGCCTGGTGGGTGATCATGGTTATTGCCTTCAATCTAAACTCAGCCATGAAGCGGTTGGTTTTAGGTGGGCAGTGGTTAGGAAAGCGTCTCAAAGCGATTCGGTTTTGTTTGATCGATGTGGCTGGCCGGGTGATGGAGCGATCCAGGCAACTGATCGTTCGACTGGCTGGTTCTCATCGGTCGACTCAGATACTGTTTGACGCTCGCAGGAGGATTGCTGCTTTGGCCCATGGGCCGCCTGGTTAAGCGATGAACCACAGACCAGCAGGGGTGGCAAAAGGGCCGACTTGGTCGGACAGGTGGAGGTCTGGGCAAAATTCGCGAAATAGCGAGCTCCTGGGCACCAAATCTGCCTGGTAACTTCGTGCGGGCCCCTCTTGCGGCCGAAACCGGGTCTTAGACCTCGCTACAACCCGTATCTACGCAATAGGCGGTGGATTTTGGCCATGCACCTCTATCTGCTTGCCGGAGTGATATACTTTCTGATGGCCTGGCCTCTTTCCATGATGACCCGGCGGGTAGAGATCCATCTGCGCCGGGGGAGGCGTCAGGCTGTATGAGGAATCGAGAGGAGGAGACAGGCCGGATATCTCGCTTTCATTCGGCTCGTTTGACTGAGAAAGAGGAGGAGAGTCATGACTGCTGAGTCCGGGCCTATCTGTGTTCCCGCCTATCGGGTTTTGACAGAGGATCAGATAAAGGAGATCCATCTTGCCACCCTGGAGGTCCTTGAGACGATCGGGGTCCGAGTACACAATGACGAGGCGGTTGGACTACTGAGGGACGCGGGATGCCGGATCAAGGAGGACAACACGGTGAGAATCCCGAACTGGCTCGTGGAGGAATCCATCCGCACCACGCCTTCCTCTATCAACATATACAACAGGAAGGGGGAGGAAGTCATGCGCCTCGGGGGCAGACACGTCTACTTCGGCCTGGGCACCGACCTCCTCAACACCTACGACCTGAAGACAGGAAAGCTCAGGAGATCAAGCCTGCAGGACGTGGTGAACTCCGCCAGAACAGCCGACTACTGCGGGGAGATCGATTTTATCGCCTCCTCCGCCCTGCCCCAGGATGTTCCGACCAACATGGTCTACATCGCCTCCTTCAGGGCCATGGTGGAGAACTCTGTGAAACCCATATTTTTTACCGCCGCGGGCTACGAGGATCTTTCCTTCATTATCGAGATGGCAGCCGCCGTGGCCGGCGGTGAGGAGCGTCTAAGAGAGGCTCCTTTTCTTATCCACTACTCTGAGCCGAAGAGTCCCCTGTCTCACTCTTACGGGGCTGTAAGAAAGCTCATGCTCTGTGCTGAAAGAGGGATTCCCCTCAACTATACCCCCGGGATGCTCATGGGGGCCAGTGCTCCGGTGACCCTGGCCGGAACCCTGGTGGTGGCCAACGCCGAGGCTTTGAGCGGCATCGTTCTCCACCAACTGAGATCCAGGGGGGCTCCCATCATCTCAGGGTTTGCAACGGGTCCGATGGACATGTTGACATCGACCACGAGCTATGGCGCACCCGAGTTCCGGCTTATGTCCTCGGCCCAGGCCGACCTCTATCATTTTTATGGAATACCTGTCTGGGGGACGGCGGGCTGCAGCGATGCCCACATGCTCGATGAACAGGCGGCCATGGAGTCGGGTGTCTCGATTCTCATGGCGGCCCTGGACGGGGCGAATCTGGTCCATGACGTGGGCTACCTCGGGCAGGGCCTCATCGGTTCTCCTGCAGCCATAGTCATGTGCAATGAGATCATCGGCTACGTAAAGAGGGTGATGCGCGGTTTCGATATCGGCCGCGATCGGATCGGCATGGAAGTCATCCGGAATGTCGGTCCTGGAGGGAATTTTCTCTCGGAGGAACAGACGGCCCGGCTTCACCGGGAGGAGCACTGGCGGCCGAGTTTTCTGAACCGCGATGATCCTGAGACATGGGTTAAGAAGGGGGCCAAGAGCCACGGGGAAAGGGTGACCCAGAAGGCGATAGAGATCCTGGAAAACCACAGGCCCGAGCCCCTGTCTGACGAATCGTCCAGGGTTCTCCGGGGGATTTCAGAGAAGGCGGAGAAGGTACTGGCAGATATCCATTTCACCGCCTGACCAGAGGGGCGGCCGGCCAGTAGGGGGGATATGAACACCGGTTTCAGGCCTCAGTGTGTGTCCAATCTCGATTTCCGACCGAGGATCAGAGTCTTGCTATACAGGGTTTGTCTGAGCGTCATTCCACTGTGAGGAGTGCCTGAAGACCGGGGGTGCTCCTCGGAATCTTGAGAGGGGGAGAGATCATGAAGATTAGGGATCTGAGGAGCACCATTCTTTCTGTTCCCTTTGCAAAGCCGACCTTCTGGCCCTACGGCCGGTGGGATGGGATCACCGTGGCCGTGGTCGAAATCGAGACGGACACGGGGATTGTCGGAATCGGGGAGAGCGTATGCCTCCAGAGTCCTGCCGAATCCGTCAAGGGATACCTCGACGGAGCGAAGCCTCTTCTCGTGGGAGAGGACCCTTTTGACACGGAGCGGATCGGCAGGAAGTTGGAAGGACTGGGAGGTTGGGCTTTTGCCCGGCATTTTGCCGGATACTTCCTCGGGGGGATCGATATGGCGCTCTGGGATATCATCGGCAAAGCCTGCGGCCAGCCCCTGTACAAGCTGTTGGGCGGGAAGGTTCGGGACCGGGCCGCCTGCTTCAAGTTCATTCACCACGACGAGCCCCGTGTGATGGCGGCGGACGCAGAAGAGGCGGTTGCCCAGGGGTATGGGACGATCTATTGCAAATACACGACCGTTGATCATCTTAAAGAGGCCATAGCAGCCATGAGGGAGGCCATCGGCGACGAACCGAGGTTGTGGGTGGATTTCAATGGAACCCTCTCTCCGGGTTTTGCTGTCAGGTTTCTTCGAGAGATGGAGAGATACCGGATCGACATAGCCGAACAACCGGTCTTGCCGTCGAATCTGGACGGGATGGCCTATGTCAGGAATTCGGTCTCGTCTCAGATTCTCGCCCATGAGAGTTCCTGGACATTGGGTGAGGCTATGAATGTGGTAAAACGGGGTGCTGCCGACATTATCAGCGTCGAACCTCGGATGACATGGGGAATCCTGGCGACCAAGAAGGCGGCGGCCATAGCCGAGGCAGCGGGGATGGCGGTGATCATGCATTCGGCGGCGGAGCTGGGTGTGGCAACGGCGGCTTTTCTCCATGTCATCGCATCTACTCCGAATTTTATTCTGGCTAATCAATGCATGTACGACTGGTTTGACGACGACTATATCAAAGGGGGGAAGTTGCGGTTCGAGAAGGGATGCCTCCCGGTCCCCCATGGTCCTGGTTTGGGGGTCGAGCTGGATCGCGACAAGATGGCTCAGTACAACGAGAAATACAAAGAGGTTGGCTCGTTTCCGATCTTCGGGGCCAGGCCCGAGGAGTTGCCAACCGCTCCTACGCCGCTCTGGCCCGCCTACTGAAGCGATCGGGAAGAGGGAATCACTCTTTCACGAGAGGCGGCCTCCCGCCCTCGGGCGGGGGAGGGAGTCCGGGAAGGTTATCCGGGCGGTCGCGGAGCAGGGAGATTCTTATGGTTCCGGCAGGCCGTGTGGATCGACCACGATTTCGGATCCTCTCTTCAAAAAAGCTTGAAGAGCTGCATCAGGCGTCGATCCGTATACTCGAAAAGACAGGGGTCACCGTGGGTTCCGAGGAAGCGGTGGGCCTTCTGGCGGATAGTGGTGCCAGGGTATCGGACGGCAATAGAATCCGGATTCCCGGTTCTCTCGTCGAAGAGACACTGAAGACCGCACCCAAGGAAATCACCCTCTACACCCGCCAAGGGACTCCGTACATCCATCTTGACGGCAGGCACACCTATTTCGGGGCCATCCCCGATTGCCCTGATCTTCTCGATCCTTACGGGGGGGCACGGAGACCCTGTTATGCCGAGGACACGGGATCCCTGGTGCGGCTTATCGACTATCTGCCGAACATAACCTGGGTTCTCACGGCCGGGTGGGCCAAGGGGATTCCAGGAGAGATTTCAGACAAGGTCTCGCTCGTTCAGGCTGTTCTCAATACGTCCAAGCCCGTGGGATCGTGTATCAATGACGTATCGAGCCTGAAGTCGATGGTGGAGATCTGTTCCATCGTCTCCGGGAGCCTGGAGACTTTGAAGGCCCGGCCGTTTTTCTACAGTACGGTCGAGCCGGTGACGCCACTCGTCCACGGGAGAGAGGCCCTTGAGAAGAGCCTGCTTTGCGCGGAGCTTGGGATTCCCAACGTGATCTATTCCATGCCCATGGCAGGAGCGACCAGTCCCGCAACCTTTGCGGGAACGCTGGCCATTGCCAATGCTGAGATCCTGAGCCATTTGGCCGTGGTCCAACTCAAGAACCCCGGGGCTCCCGTAATATACGGTGCCATGCCTAACATAATGGACATGAGAACCTCCATCTATCCCTACGGGACGCCGGAGTTGAACCTTCTCAATGCGTGTCTCACGGAGCTGTGCCACTATCACGGACTTCCCATGTGGGGCACGGCGGGATGTACGGATGCTAAGGTCATAGGGGCCCAGGCCGGAGCAGAGCTGATGTTTCAGTGTCTGGCATCGCTCCTTTCAGGGGCGGATCTCGTCCATGATACGGGGCTCATGGATCACGCCACCATGATATCTCCGGAGCTGATCGTTTTGATGGATGAGATCATCGATATGGTAAAGGTGTTCATGGAGGGAATCGAAATCAGTGAGAAGACGCTGGCCGCGGACCTGATCGATTCCGTGGGTCCCGGGGGAAGTTTCATCGCCGAGGACCATACCCTGGAACACTTCCGGAGTTTCTGGGTCCCTACGGTGTTGGATCGGACCCGGCTGGCGCCTGAATCCGGCGGGAAAGGGATCGCGCATTGCGAGGATCTCATCAGGGAGAGGACAAAGAAGATTCTCGAGAGCCATAGGCCCGAACCCCTACCCGACGAGCTGGTCAGGGAGATCAAGAAGGTGGAGAAGTCATGGTTTGACGGGTTGGGGCTGCCCCATGAATATCCGACAGGTTGACCGGCTTCCGGGAGATCGGCTTTCTCCTGGATAGGCGGTGAGGAGGAGAGGGATGAAACGATTTGCGGACAGAGTCGTGATTGTCACCGGGGCGGGTCGCGGCATGGGGCGGGCCTGTGGAATCATGTTCGCAGAGGAAGGCGCGGCTGTCGCCTTTGTGGATGCGAGAAGAGAGGGCATCGAGGAGGCCGTCGCAGAGGTCCGTGACAGAGGAGCAAAGGCTCTGGCCCTGGTGTGCGACGTCACCAAATCCCTTGAGATCCAGCGTGCGGTGGATGCTGTTTTGGCAGAGTTCGGCACGGTGGACGTCCTTGTAAACAATGCGGGAGTCCTTCGGACCACGACGCCTCTGGAGGAGATCGCAGAGGAGGAGTGGGACCTCATCATGGGGGTGAATCTCAAGGGTGTCTTTCTGTTTTCCAGAGCGGTGCTTCCCATCATGAGGGAGAAGGGGCATGGGAAAATCGTCAACATCTCGTCTTCGGCAGGCCGGAGCACCAGCGAGCTGGGAGGCGCCCACTACACTGCATCCAAGGCCGGTGTTCTCGGCTTGACCCGCCATGCAGCCAGAGAATACGGGCCTTTTGGGATCAACGTCAACTCGGTCTGTCCCGGGTTGGTGGAGACCCCGATGATTCGAGAAGAGGCAAGCCAAGAACGACTGGACCACTGGCTCAAACAGATCCCGCTGCGCAGGTTTGCCGATCCCAGGGAGGAAGCGGAGCTGGTTCTTTTTCTGGCCTCGGAACAGGCCAACTATATCACGGGGGCCACCATAGACTTCAATGGGGGAAGCCTCCTCCTTTAGGAATGGGTGATGGGGGTCCGGTCCTTGCCTGCCTGGGCATGAATCGGACGGACTGTGTGCAGCGGGTTCCGCAGGGATACTGCCAGGCTCACCACGACCGTGCCACCCGCCAGTTTTGATACTCCTTGTGGATTCTTGCAAGCCGGGTTTTCAGTCTCCGCAGGAACAAGAGCCGCTCTTTTTTCACGGATCTTCTACGGCCTTTTTCTGGTGTCTCGGAGGGCTTATCCTGCCTCTGGTGTTCCATGAGTTTCTCTAGCAGAGGAGAACCGTGTGCCTGTCAGGAAACAGAAAAATCAGGCCTTTGAGAAAAGAGAAGCGGACGCTGTACTTCTCGCTGCAACGACAGAGGCCTCTGAGCTCCTTTCTTCCGGCAGAGGCAAGCATCGCTTCCATCAGTCCAACCCTCGCGATCTCTCGGCCACACCTGGGACAGACGATTCGTTCCATCTTACGGGTCCCTCTTGAAAAGGGAAAACCCATCCGAAAGGATGGGTCTGCGAGGGTTCCCTGGTTCTCCGGCGGTCCCGCTGCCCTAGCGCTGCCTTAGGCCGGTGACTTTGCGTCCTACCCTTTCGGAATAGTTCGCCCTTCTCGGATCTGTGGATTCGACTTCTCGAATCTCCATGGTTGCTATGCGATTTTCGTACCAGGGAAAAAGAACCTGTGGGATCTACTGGAATCTATTGGGAACAGAGGGTCTGTCCCCTGGAGACCCTCCTGGGAGCAGCGGGGTAAGCATGGATATTTTTTCTCACCCATGACAAAAAACGTTCCAGGATTCCCGTGAGGATTCGGCCCCCGCAGGCCTAGGCTCCAGAGGCTTCCCGAGCCAGTTTCCTTTCCCCCTCCCTTTTCAGCCGGTCGAGCTCCTTCAGGGTTGAATCGGCAAGAGGCGGAGGGGTGTGGGTCTCAAGGATGTGCCTGATCTTCTCCCGGACCCTTTCGCCCATGGACTTCCCCCCCTCTTTGTGCCAGACATCGTATCTCTGCCGGGTCATGAGGGTGGGAACCCAATGCTCATTTCTGAAGTGTCTGTATGTATGGTCCTCCTGGAGGAAATTCCCTCCAGGTCCGACTTTCTCGATAACCTCGCGGGCAACGGTCTCTGAGTTGACCTCTATCCCTTGAAGGAGCCGCCTGACCATGCCGATCACCTCGTCCCCCATCACCAGCATCTCGGCGGAACAGATCATCCCCGTGTCCAAGTATCCCACATCGTGGATCAGGTTGACTCCTCCGAGGGCCTGGGCAAGACAGGAAAAGGCGGACTCGACTGCGGCCTCCTGGTCGGGTGTCTTTGCGTCGCTGCATCCTGCCGTTCCCCAACATGGAAGGCCGTAGAACCGGGCGACATCTGCATAAGCGGCTGTCATGAGACTCAATTCCGGGGCTCCCATGGAGAGATTACCCGTGGCCATGTCCATGATCGAGGGGACCCCACCGAGGACAAAAGGGGTGCCCGGATTCTTGAGCTGTGAGAGAACCAGTCCCATAAGGGTTTCTGCATTCATGACCACGAGGGTTCCGGCAAGGGTGACCGGGTTGGTGGCTCCAGCCTGGCCGGCCGGGGCGGCGATGACCGGCATGTGAAGCCCTGCCGTGAAGAGGAGCTTCTCTGCCACTTCCTCTGGATAGACCAGGGGAGTAATCGGCTCTGGATAGGCCACGAGAAAAGGGTGTTCTCTCAGGAGGTCCATCCCTCCGGCTACCTGGGCTGCCATCTCGTAGACCATCTCGTGGCCCCCTGGTGAATATGCGATAAACACGATGGGTTTACGGGTGTGAGTGACCACGGCCTCGAACTCGTAGAGCTCTGCGGCCTGGGCCGGCACATCCTGAGATGACCCCATGGGCATCACCCAGTCGATGTTGGTCAATGCATCGGCGATCAGTGCACCTCTGGCGATGTCCTCGACCCGGGTCGGATGGATCTCGGCTGTCAGGGCATCACGGGTGTTGGGGCTGGCCGTCGATGTGCCGAAGTATGTCTTCCTCCCCTCGACTTCGAGGGCCCTGTTTCCGTCCCGATCGTAAAGCACGAACCCTTTCGGAGCCAGGCGGATGCACTCCTCGACCAGATGTTGAGGAGTCTTGACGGTGTTGCCTTTGACCCGAGCCCCGGCTCTTTTCAGCAGGTCACAAGCTTCCTGGCAGAGGATGGTGTATCCCGTCTTTTCGAGTACCTCCAGAGAGGCCCGGTGGATCTCAAAGACCTGATCCTCCGAGAGAATCGAAAAAGAGGGGGATTTCTGAGATATGAATGAAGACTGGATCATAGAGCCTCCTCCAAAGACGTATTTCGAAGGAATGCGGCGGCACAGCCGACCGCACCTCCCCCTTCAGGCCACAAAATGCTTCTCCCTCAGGGCCTTCTCGGCGTCTTGGGCAATCCGATCGAGGGTACGACAGACCTCATCTGAGAGTGGCTTGGGCTGATAGGTTTCGAGGATCTCCAGGGCCTTTTGCGTCACCCTCTCTCCATAGCTTTTGCCCCCTTTCCTCGCCCATGTCTCCGGGTCATCGCGATTCAGGAATTTCGGCCGCCAGTGCTCCTCCCGGTGGAGGCGGGCGGTCTGCTCCTCCGAGAGAAAATTCCCTCCAGGGCCGACATTCCGGATGACTTCCATACCGATCCGTTCACGGCTGATGTCGAAACCCCGGATGAACCTCTTCACATAACCGATAATCTCGTTGCACATGATGATGGCCGCAGGCGAACCGATGAGGCCCTGGCCGAGGTAGCCCACGTCATGGACCAGATTCGCCCCGTCCAGGGCTGCCATGAGAATCGAGACGGCCGACTCCATGGCCGCCTGTTCATCGAGCATGTGGGCGTCGCTGCAGCCCGCGGTCCCCCACATGGGGATGCGATAGTAGTGGTAAAGGTCGGCATAGGCGGAATGGGTCAGACGGAATTCAGGGGCGCCATAGACGATGGTTGAGGAGAGCATGTCCATGGGAGTAGCCACAAAACCGGAAATGATCGGCGCGCCTCTGGCCCTCAACTGGTGGAGAACGATGCCGCTCAGGGCCTCTGCATTGGCAACGGTTATGGCTCCGGCCAGGGTTACAGGACCGCTCGCCCCGGAGAGCATACCAGGCGTATAATTGATGGGGATTCCCTTGTCGGCACAGAGAAAGATCTTTCTGACCGCTCCGTAAGAGTGGCAAAGCGGGCTTGTCGGCTCCGAGTAGTGGATGAGAAACGGGGCCTCTCTCAACCTCTCCTCTCCGCCGGCGACGGTGGCCGCCATCTCGATAATGAAGGAAAGATCCTCGTAGCCCGCGGCGGTAAAAAATATGGGTTTCACAGAGTTCTCCGCCATGGCCTTGAAGCAGGCTATATACATCATGTTGGTGGGGACATCCTGGGGCAGGGCGAAGGAGGCGATAAAATCGATCTCTTCGCAGTAGTCTGCGGTCCTGGCCGCGTTGATCACATCCTCCAGTCGTGAAGGTCGGAGTTCTCCTGTATGGAGATCATAGGTTTTGATCAGATCCGTTCCCAGCCCGAAATGCACCTTGTTGCCCTCGAGGTGCATGGCATCCTCTCCATCTCTGTTGTAGATCGTGATCCGGGAGGGAGCACTGCGGATGGATTCCTCCACGAGCCAGTTCGGGATCCGGACGACACCGCCCTCTGCCACCCGGCATCCGGCATGTCGCAAGAGTTCGACCGCCTCGCCGTCCAGCACACGGACTCCCACCGTATCGAGCAGTTCCAGGGTGGCCAGGTGGATCTCCTGAATCTGACTCTCCGTCAAGAGCCTGTAATTGGGCACGCACTGAGGCCGAAATCCAGTATCCATGTCCTACTCCTTTCATTTCATTCTCTTGACCTTGCCAGGCTTGATCGCCCAGGCAGGAGGCCGCTCCCCTCCCAGCCTTCCACGGGCCGGTTCTTGGATTCCTTCGAGGGAGAACCGTCTAGATTACCCCACTCAGAGGGATGCAGTCAATAGATCATGCGCTTCCGCGATCCCGCTCCAGGACGAGAAGCTCCACCAAGATGGGGGAACTCCTTACGTGAGCTATTTGCGTTGTCAGCAGAGTCATATGGGGAGGGATTTTTCGGGGTTTGAGGGAACGAGTTTACCCCATGGTTTGGCCATAAGGGGGTTTTTTTGTGGGTATCTAGGGTCAAGGCGAGGGATTTCACC
>JAFDHF010000090.1 GCA_019308905.1 Deltaproteobacteria bacterium | reverse complement strand
CCATTTCAAACTGAATCCAATCGCTGGAATTAGCGTACATTCCTGCAACGATGAGCACTACCTCAACCGGCCGAATCTGCCGTCGTAACGCTTCCTTAAGACTCTCCTCGGCAGGATCGTGTTTCGGCACGCTGTAGTTTGCGTAGAGGAAACTCGGGGCTTCGTCAAGGTACTTGATGAGGCGATAGTAGTCCTCGTTGTAACTCCACGCATGACTGATGAAGATTCGGTATCTGTGAAGCTCCGGCATGGTATCTCCTCCTTGTATGGCTAACGCCCGAGCTGAGCGGGTTCTGTATAATGAAGGGAGGATGATGAAATCATCTGACCGGAATTATGCGGAACTCCGCTCCAGCGGCTTGATGGCGGCCCGCGAATCAGGGCGCGGCCATCAGATAGGACCTGAGCTGCCCGTCACTTTATGGTAAGTGCTTTTGTGATGGGCCGCCAGCGAGAAGCTGGAGAGCGGAAGCTCAGCTCGGGCGATGGCGTCGCGCCCAGCGCGACGCCATTTCTTAATTGGAAAGGCTCTAGGTTTTCGTATAGCACAGGAAATCGGGATTGTCAACCGGCGGATGATTTGGTAAAATACTCGCTTCACTTCTAGGATAGATCGGAGATTCGCATATTATGAAGAACGAGGCCAAGTTGGGAGAGTCGTTGAAGCGATTTGATAGGTTTCTCGCGAGGCAGAGTTTGGTTCCTCAGAAGCGGAGGCCCTACTATGTGGGATGGGTCTCGAGGTTTCTCCAATTCCTGGGCGACGGGGATGATCCGGTTTCCCTCCGGGAAGAGATCGGCCCTTTTTTGAAGGAGATGGGAAAGAGCCACGAGGAGTGGCAGGTCCAGCAGGCAAGGGATGCGACAAGGCTGTTTCTGTACTATCTTTCGCGGGAGGGCCGGGATCGTGACGGTTCGGGTGCGGACTCCGATGCCAGGTGGGAGGAGGTGGGATCGAGGCTCGTCCGGGTACTTCGATTGAAGCAGCGTTCTATAAAGACAGAGAAATCCTACCTCCACTGGTTTTGGACCTTCAGGAGGTGGTGCGGCGATCGTCTTCCCGAGTCCCTGAAGGCAGACGACGTGCGGGATTTCATGAGCTATCTGGCTGTTGAGAGGAGGATTTCCTCCTCCACGCAGAGCCAGGCTTTCAACGCCCTCGTGTTTCTCTTCCGCCACGTACTGGATCAGGAGCTGGGAGAGATCCGCGACGCGGTTCGAGCCCTGCCCCGGCGAAGGCTTCCGGTTGTGCTCACCCGCCAGGAGGTGCTTCGGCTCTTTGACCACCTGGGCGGGGTGAACCTCCTGATGGCCAAGCTGATCTATGGATCGGGCCTGCGCGTGGCCGAGTGCATGGGGCTCCGGGTGAAGGACATCGATTTTGAGAGGAGTGCGGTGACGATCCGCAGAGGCAAGCAGAACAAGGACCGCCAGACCATACTCCCTGAGGCCGTAAAGGACGAGCTCCAGTCCCATCTGGAGGGTGTATACCGGCTCTATCAGAAGGACCGGGCCGATGGGATCGACGGAGTATGGCTTCCAGATGCCCTGGAGCGGAAGTATCCCAATGCCGGAAAGCAGTGGGAGTGGTACTGGGTGTTTCCCTCAAGCTCGCTTTCCGTGGACCCGCGAAGCAGGAGAATCAGGAGGCATCACCTCCACCCAAGCACACTGCAGAAACAGATCCGGCAGGCCGCCCTCAAGGCGGGAATCACGAAGGGTGTGTCCGTGCATACCCTCCGGCACAGCTTCGCAACGCACCTGCTCGAAAGGGGGACCGACATCCGCACGATCCAGGAACTCCTGGGCCACAGCAGCCTGCAGACCACCATGATCTATACCCATGTTGCTGGAAAGAACCTCCTGGGCGTCCAAAGCCCCCTCGACGTGTGGACGTGATACTTCCACGGGGCTGGAGGCGCGATTCCCAAGAATCCATCGAGTAGATTCTGCACCGAGAGACGACCCGGCCCCAAGCCTTGGCCGGCCTTGGCCAGGTTAGACCAGGTTCACCCGCCCTACGGCACGCCAGCGGAACAGCACTCTGGCGCGGCGGATCGTCATGAATCTTGTTTGCCGAGACTGCGGTGGATTTCGTCGACTTTGGTGGCGATCCCCTGAAGGGTCTTGCCCAGCGTGATCGCCACTCCGAGGGTGACACCCATCATGCCGAGCAGGACTCCGAGTATACCCATTATTGCCCCTGTCATGAGGTTTTCCTCCTGATGCGCAGACGTTGTTTGAGAGGACGAGGCCTTTTGGCAAGGCCGTGATTCCTCCTATTTCTTGAGGACTTCCACGACCTGCAGGCTGGTGAAGAGCCATTTGTCCCCGATTTTCGCAAGCATGCATTGGAGCTCCCGGGTTTCGTCGAGACCTTCTCCCCCTGTGGACCTTCCCGTGAGGTTTGCCGTCACAAAAGCCGTGGCCCTTTCCCTGTCCGTGAACTCGATCGAAAGGTCGTAGAAGCGGAGCGAGAGTCTCGAGAACTGCTGGCGGGCCCGGGCGGCATAGCTCGATATCTCCTGGAGGGTGTAGGTCCCTGAGAGCGAATCGATGGGAGCCTTGACCTCGCACTTTTCGGCAAACAGGGCCCGTGCGCCCCGGATCTTCCTGGCCGTTGTTAGAGGCTTTTCGCCGGGGTCCTTTGAGACCCACCCGGCGAGGAGGGCGAACTGTTTTCTCACTCTTTTCTCCTCGCTCTGGGAGAAGTGGAAGCCCGCCCATATCCCGGCGATTACAAGCATTATCACGATTGCGACAAGTTTGACCTTCACCAGAGGGGTCCTCCGATTATCCGCTTGATTGAGGCCTGCCCGAAGACGTGGTTCTCGATGGGCATGCTCCTGTTGTCCCCGACGAGATAGACACAGCCCTTTTCGACTCGCCGCGGGGGGAGATTCCAGCGGCAGGGATAGCGGACATAGGGTTCCTCGATCCTTGCGCCGTCGACAAAGAGCCTTCCGTCGCGGAACTCGACGGTTTCACCGGCAAGTGCCACCACCCGTTTGAGGAGCATCACCTTGTTGCCTGCAAGACGGACCATCACAACGTCAAACCTCTCGGGCCTCGACAGGAGGTAGCGCAGCCTCCAGCAGAAGTTGACACCTCCACTGTGATAGGTCGGCTCCATGCTGCCCCCCTTGATGCGGACCGGGATCAGGAGGTGGCCGAAAAGAAGATAGGCCGACAGCGCCACCAGCGAGACCCTTATGAGAAACCCGGGTGTCGGCGAGGGGAAAAGGAACCGGCAGAGACTTTTCCTTGCAACCATCCTGGCTCAGCCACCCTGATGGAGTATTTTCAGCTTGGCGTCGATGAGCTCCGTGTGGGTGAGATGGAGGAGATTTGCGAGCTTGTGGACGAGATAGTCCTCGTGGCTGTCGAGCTTCCCGTCGGTGTAGATGATCTTCCAGACCATCTCGATGATCCTGATCTTCTCCTCACGCGAATAGTTCTCGTTGATCAGGTTGGTAAACTGCCAGATGTCTATGCTGTCTCGGAGTCTCTCGCTCGTGGCCTCAAGCAGTTCGGCAGCATACTCGTCGGGCATCTGGAAATCCCTTTTCAGGATGGACATGATCCGTTCCCTCTCGTCAGGGCTGAACTCCCCGTCTATCTGAGCCATCTCGAGAAGGAGGGCACAGGTCGCAATACGGATGTCGCGGTCGCTTGCCTTCCCCTTTTCAGGGGATCGGCTCTTGGTGTCTTTTCCAAAGAATCTCCCTATCAGATCCATTACCTTGAATCGCCTTTCCGGTTGTAAAGTTTCTTGATCGACCTACAACGACACTTTGGTTGTAAATTCGTTCCTTCGCTTTGCTCAAGGGCCTGCCCTGAACTTAGTGAAGGGACGAGTCCGAGAGATTCCGCCTAACCGGGAGAGCGGAGAATGCGATTTGCGTGCCAAAGCCCATCCGAGTGAAGGATCCGGATCGAAACCAGCGAGCAGGACCGCGATTATTTCCGGGCGGCACCCGTGTCGACCTGGAATCTCGGCTCCTCGATCCGTTCTCCGCGGCACCTGGGGCAGCGGCCCGGCCGGGTGAGACGTTTTCGCTTGTCGAAGACGTATCCGCACCCGAGGCAGCGATAGGGCATGGTGACGAGGCTCTTGTCCTGGGCCGAGAGGGACCGGGCTATGTGAACGAGGTGGTCGTAGACCTCTCTCTCGCGGATTCCGAGAACCCTCGAGAGATCTCTGGCGGTCAGGGCCTTTTCCGAGAGCACCCCTATGATCTGCTGGCGTATGGTCTGATCCGTCCTTCTCGGTGTCATGACGATTTGCGGTCGTCTCCCTTCAAGACTAACCCCGCCTCGGCCTCCTTTTCAAGCTGTCGGCGGGTCCAGAGCATCCTGTGGTATTCTCCCCTGATCCATGCTTCGAGAGTCTCAATCGCCGTCGAGGAGGCCTCCCAGGCCGCCGAGGATAGACCCCTCCCCTTTCCGGTTGCCCCCGGCCGAGGGCGCATGGGCAAGGATCCTGTCGGCCATCCGGGAAAAAGGGAGGCTCTGGAGGAGGACCGTCCCGGTCCCCCTGAGGGTCGCCAGGAAGAGTCCCTCTCCGCCGAAGAACATCGACTTGAGGCCGCCTGCACGCTCTATGTCGTAATCGATGCCGGATGTGAAGGCAACCAGGCAGCCCGTATCAACTCGGATGCAACCATTGCGCAGCTTCTTGATGATCACGGTTCCTCCGGCATGGACAAAGGCCATGCCGTCTCCGCGGAGGCGCTGGAGTATGAAGCCTTCACCCCCAAAGAAGCCGGTCCCGAGCCTTTTCGTGAAGGCGATGCCTATCTCGGTGCCGAGGGCCGCGCAGAGAAAGGCGTCCTTCTGGCAGAGGATCTCTCCTCTGACCTTGGCCATGTCGATGGGGAATATCTTGCCGGGGTAAGGTGCGGCAAAGGCGACACGCTTCTTGCCGCCCCGCGTGTTTGTGAAGTGGGTGACAAAGATCGATTCGCCGGTGAGCACCCGTTTGCCAGCATTGAGAAGGATGTCGAAGAGTCCCGCCTCGGGCTTCGACCCGTCGCCCATTTTCGCCTCAAAGGTGATGCCGTCGTCCATGTAGTTCATGGCCCCTGCCTCGGCGATCACGGTTTCGCCTGGATCGAGCTCTATTTCGACGATCTGCATGTCATCGCCGATGATCTCATAGTCTATCTGGTGGCACTGCATGGTATCTCTCCTCTCGTTGTTCCCGGCCCAGTTTTTCCCGGTTGAGACGGTGAGGCTTATGGGCTGGAATGCTCGGCCTCCCCTTCGCGGCCGGGCATGAGATGCTCGGGCATCTGGACGGCCACTACCTCCCCGCGGGCACGGATCTCCCCCTTTGCAGAGAGCGTGACCGAGACCACAACCTTGCGGCCCTTGATCTCCTTGACGCGTGCCCGAAGGTGGAGGGGCACGCCGAGCGGGGTCGGACGGAGATAGTCTACGTGGAGCGAGGCAGTGAGGAAGCGGAGCGGAGGCATCGTATCCATGGCACGCCCCTCGGCCCGGTAGGCCGCGGCCGCAGCCGTACCCGTGGCGTGGCAGTCGATGAGGGAAGCGATGAGCCCGCCGTAAACGTAGCCGGGGATGGCCGTGTGATAGGGTTTGGGATGGAACGTAGAGACCGTTTCGTCACCATCCCAGTAGCTCTTGATATGCAAGCCGCGCCTGTTCAGCCGCCCGCAACCGTAACAGTGGCTCAGGTCGTCCGGGTAGTAGTCTTGGAAAGCCTTTTTGGTCATAGACGCTCCTTTCGTTCATCTAGCAGGGATTGTGCCAGAGCGGTCCCGCCTCCTCTGTCAGCCGGGGCATGGAGGGAGCAAAGAGCGTGTTTTTGTCCGGGATCGAGACATAGTCTTTCAGATTCTCCTGGTTCTGTCAATTGCAGCCGGGCGATCTCTTGTGCCCCTGCCCCGAATTGAACATCCCGGTGAAATGTCGTATTCAATGGGTAGGTAGGGGCTGCTTTCAAGGAAAAGCCTGCCCGACGAGCCTGGCCCTCGGGTGCGTGGGAACATTCCTCGATCCATCTTGTCTGAATCGATGAGAGAAGAAAGAAGAATGGCCGGCAGCTCAAAAGAGGAAGACAGAGAGATGGTCAGTGCCTTTCAGGCGGGAAGCCGGGCCGCCTTTGACCGGTTGGTCCTCAAGCACAAGGACAGGTTGGTCAATCTCTGCTACTGGTTCCTCGGAGACTATGACGAGGCAAGCGATGCGGCCCAGGAGACCTTCATAAAGGTTTACCGGTCCTTGAAGGGGTTCAGGTTCGAATCGGCCTTTTCCACATGGCTCTATCGTATTGCGGTCAATACGTGCAGGAACAGGGTCAAATCGGCAGAGTACAGGCGTAGAGGGGAGACGGTGAGTCTCGACAACCCGGGGGCTCAAGGGAAGGCCGATCCTCCCCTTGAGATTCGGGACGAATCCAGATCCCCGAGGGCTGAGCTCGAAAAGAAGGAGAGACTGAGGCTGATCAAGAAGGCGATAGATTCGCTCCCCGCCGAGCAGAAGGCGGTGGTCACCCTCCGTGATATCGAAGGGCTCTGCTACGATGAGATTGCGACCATAACCGGTTTCAGCCTAGGCACGGTCAAGTCGAGGCTCGCCAGGGCGCGACTCGACCTGAGAAAGAAGCTCAAGGGAGTCGTATAGATGGAATGTGAGAGGGTAAGGGAACTCCTTTCCGAGTATATCGACGGCCTTCTCGACCAGGAGACCAGGGCGCTGGTGGAGGAGCATCTGTCGAGCTGTGAGGGATGCAGGGAAGAACTGGCCTCACTCGAGGCTCTGGTCGAGGAGCTCGGTTCCCTGGAGCCTGTTAGGGCCCCGGGAGATTTTCTCGAGAGGCTCCACGAGCGGATCGAGGCGAGGTTCACCCTGGGCAAGCTGATCCGGGTGCTGTTTGTTCCGGTGAGGATAAAGGTGCCCTTGGAGGCGGCAACGGCCCTGGCAATTGCGATTCTAGTTCTTGGAGGTCTCTATACCTACCGGCCAAAGGAACAGATAGCCTCGGCTCCCCGGGTTTCCACACAGGAGTGGGCTTCGAAAGGCGCGGCAGCCGATAAGCTGGGCCCTGCACCGAAAAGAGAGGCCAGCCGTTACCAGCCCGCTCTCGAAGAGAGACCGGCTGAGCGACCCGGGAGAGAGGCAGAGCCGATCGAACTCGTCTTCCTACTGGGAGAGAAACCTCCGGGAACCGGCCATGCTGCGGGCGGAGCGGTGAGAGTCCCCATGGGAGAGGCGTTCGAATCCAAAGAGAGAGAGGTTGCCCCCTCTTCTCGGCTTGACGGGCTTCTCCTGAAGGTGAAAAGCCTGATCAAAGATGTCCGTGGAAGGGTAGTCTCCGTTGAACACGACCGCAAGACCGGAGAGCCGCGATCGATCCTTGCCGAGATCCCCTCAAAGAGCTACCAGTCGTTCTATCGAGAACTCGAACGCCTGGCCCCGGTCCAGGCGCCTGGACCGGGGCTATCCGAAGGAGGTGAGGGCCCCCTTCAGGTTAGGATCAGGTTCCTCCGCCCGCGGTGAGCAGATCGGCTCTGCCAACCCTTGATCGATTCCACCCGTGGATCTTGTGAGCTTCCCCTTTTGGCCTTTTTCCCTCTTTTCCCCTCGGGATTCAACTCAGACATCGCGCCGGTTTTTTCGAAGGAGTCCGGAATTTCGGGAACTTTTTCCCCTCCCCCTTGTCTAATCGATTCGAAAGCCCGAAACCCGGCCAAAAGGAGGGAAAAAGATGAAATCGAGAGAGAAGGCAAGAGTGTTACTAATTGCGGCCGCCTTTGTCCTTGTGGCAGGCGGTGTTTGCGCGCGGTCAGAGGAAGATTTCGGCAAGACCCTTTCACCGTATTTCCTTGTGAAGAGCGACGACCCCGAGTCGGACCCGCTGCCCCTGAAATCCACGTCTGTGAGGGTGGACATCTCGGGCGTCATTGCCGACGTCGTGGTGACACAGGTCTACAGGAACGAGGGGAAAAGACCGCTCGAGGCGATCTATGTCTTTCCGGCCTCGACACGGGCTGCCGTTTACGGGATGAGGATGACGATCGGGGAGCGGACGATCACGGCGGAGATTCGCGAGCGCAGGGCCGCACGGAGGCTGTACGAGCAGGCGAGGAACGCCGGCAAGAGCGCCTCCCTTTTGGAGCAGAAAAGGCCCAACGTGTTCCAGATGAGGGTGGCGAATATCCTGCCCTCAGACACGGTCAGGGTGGAGCTCAGCTACACGGAGCTGCTGGTTCCGACCGGCGGGGTCTATGAGTTCGTCTACCCCACCGTCGTGGGGCCCCGGTACTCAAACGTCCCGGCAGCAGGAGTGAGTCCCGGGGAGAGATGGATCGAGAACCCATATCTCCACCAGGGAGAGCCTCCTCCGTACACCTTTGACATCACCGTCAACCTCGCGGCGGGCCTCCCCATCCGGGATGTCACCTGTTCCTCACACAAGGTCGATATCGAATACCGGGATCCCGGTCTTGCCACGATCGAGCTCGACGGGTCGGAAAGATACGGCGGCAACCGTGATTTCCTCCTGAAATACCGGCTTGCCGGTAGGAGGATCCAAACGGGCCTGCTCCTTTTCGAGGGAGAGGAGGAAAACTTCTTTCTCCTCATGGTTCAACCCCCCAAAAGGGTGAGCCCGGTCGAGATCCCGCCCCGGGAATACATATTCATCGTCGATGTGTCCGGTTCGATGCACGGCTTTCCCCTTGATATCTCGAAGAAACTCCTCAAGGGCCTGATCGGGAGCCTCCGGCCCGCGGACAGGTTCAACGTACTGCTCTTTGCAGGGGGGTCATCGGTCCTGTCGGAGCGATCCGTGGCCGCCACGCCGGAAAACATCCGCCGTGCCGTCGACTTGATCGAGCGCCAGCGTGGAGGGGGCGGCACCGAGCTCCTCCCGGCGCTGAAAAGGGCCCTTTCACTTCCAGGGACAGAGGGATACTCACGCAATGTGGTGATTGCCACGGATGGTTATGTGACGGTCGAGGAGGAGGCATTCGACCTGATTCGGAAGAGTCTCGGCAGGGCCAACATGTTCGCCTTTGGGATCGGATCCAGCGTCAACAGGCATATAATCGAGGGGATGGCACGGGTGGGAATGGGCGAGCCCTTTGTCGTCACCAGGCCCGAGGAAGCACCGGTAAAGGCGGAGAGATTCAGGAGGCTCATCCGATCCCCTGTGCTGACCAATATCAAGCTCGACTTCGACGGGTTCCGGGTCTACGACGTGGAACCGCCCGGGGTTCCCGACGTGCTGGCCGATCGCCCGGTCATCGTCTTTGGCAAATGGCGTGGCAGCCCCAGGGGGTGTATACGGCTGGAGGGTCTTTCAGGGGGCGGCACCTTTAGAGAGGAGATCGACGTGGCCGAGTCTCTGCCTCTCAAAACCAACTCCGCGCTCCGTTACCTCTGGGCCCGCTACAGGATCGGCCTCCTGGCAGACTACAACAGGCTCCGCCGGGAAGACGAGCGGGTCGAGGAGGTGACCGGTCTGGGGCTCGCCTACAACCTGCTCACAGCCTATACCTCCTTTGTGGCGATCGACTCCCGGGTCCGCCTGGAGGATGGCAAGGCCGTGACGATCAAACAGCCCCTCCCCTTGCCTCGAGGAGTCTCAGACTATGCCGTGGCCGGCGAAGGATTCGGCGCGCGGCAGGCATGCGCTGCCGTCGCCCCTGCGGCTCTGAAGCGAGGGTGGGCCGGAGCCGACAAGAAAGGGATCAAGGAGGACGGTCATGAAGCGAAGCGAGATCGGGTGGTATCTGAGCCCTCCTCCGGACCTGCACGTTCCGGGAGTGTCGCCGTCGAGCTCAAAGAGATCATGGTGACGAGAGGCCTGAGAGAGGAGACCGTCAGGAGGCTGATCCGGGAACAGATGGCCGCAATCAGCAAGTGTTACTGGAAAAGATCCCAATGCAGATCCCAACCCAAGGGGGAGATCGCCCTCACACTCCTTATCGATTCGGGTGGTCGGGTGACCCGCGTTCGGATCGGCAGGAGGGAAATGATAGGAAAGGATCTCAGAAAGTGCCTGGTCGAGAGCTTGAAGGGAATCCGATTCCCAGTGTTGCAAAACCGAGAGACGGGAATGATCAGGCTCGTGTTCCTTGTGAGGTGAGTCTGTTTCGAGGGGGCGCCGGCCGCCGGTTTTTCCCTCTCCTGCCGGCGCCCCGGATCGAGAGGCGAATCTTCCCTTTCGACCAAGGGCTATTCCAGTCCAGACCGCTCCTTCCCCTCCCTATTTCTTTTTGAATGCCTCCACGCCGGTCCAGTCGTCTCCTGGGTCCTGGGCGAGGAACCGGCGGGCCCGTTCCAGGTATATATCTGCCAGGTGGTCACCGCGGCCGGCCTCCCTCAGGG
>JAFDHF010000089.1 GCA_019308905.1 Deltaproteobacteria bacterium | reverse complement strand
TGCCCAGGATAAAGGAGATTAAGGTGGAAAACCCGGAGTAGTAGACCGTGTGCTTGAGGTAGACCCAGAACCGTGGGTCCACGGCCATCCTGATATACTGTTTGAGGCCCACGAACCTGAGCACGGCCGGGATATCCAGGTAGAGGCTGTTCTTCACCACGAGGAACGTGGGGTAGATGATCAGGAGTGTCGTTGCCAGGAAGGTCGGCAGAATTCCGAGAAAGACGAACCTCCGATCAAGAAGCTCGAGAATCCGCTTGCCTGTCGTCTTAGCCCCTGCAGTGGCGGTAGAGCCTGCTCTATTCAATCGAATGCCCTTTCCGATTCACCCACTTGAAGCATACCTTTTCCGCCGCCCTGAAAAGAGAGCCCGGAGCCACCGTGTCAGCCCTTTTAGAACAATGGAATTCCCGCAACCAACGCCCTATTCAGACACCAAGAGGTTGCGGGAACTCCATCGAGATAAGGAGGGGTTTCAAGAACTAATCCTAGAACACTCAAACCCACTAGAACCAGAGACGTGCTTCGTACTCCTTCTGCGCCTTTTCCAGGGCCTCCTTGGGACTCATCTCTCCTGTAATAGCCTTCGGCCCATAGTCGGCAATTATGAGGTATGAACCGGAAGCCTGCTGGTAGGTGATGCTCTGGCCGTTCTCAAGGGACCACTTCATCAGCTTGTAGCCATAGGTCTTTTGCTGGACCTCGGGGTCGTCGTATATCTTGGGCATGAGCGCGAGGTTCTGTTCCACCACCTGCTCATCCTTGTTCGATTCGTAGCTTCTCACACAGTCGAGGTAGAGAGCGGCAGCGACTTTCTTGTACGGATCGGCATAGGAGTTTATCGCCGCCGAGTAGGCGTCTACCCTGGGATAGTGAGACCCCTTGGGTCCGCCGTCCCATCCTCCGCAGGCCGGAAGAGCTGCGATGCCCCACTTGTCAGACGGAAATTTTTCCTTGTCTGAGACGAGCTTGAAATTCACCCAGTTGTTGGTCACGGCCATGGCAACCTTCCCGGCCATGAACATGGTGTAAAGATCCACGTCCCAGTAGTTTATCACTCCAGGGGGAGAGATCTTGTACCTCTGCACCAGGTCTGTCAAGAACTGGAGAGCCCTGATACCTTCGGGGGTATCATAGTGAGCCACCCCCTTGGCGTCGACGATGTTCCTGGCCCTGACCCCCTGGAGATACATCATCTGCTGGATCTGCCATGCACAAGCATCGGTAGTGGCGTAGTAGACGAAACCCCAGATGTCAGGGTTTCCGTCTCCGTTGGTGTCGACAGTCAGCTTTTTTCCGTAGTCGATCAGTTCCTGCCAGGTCTCAGGCGGTTTTGTTGTGCCGACGTATTTCTGGAGAAGATCCTTTCGATAGAGCAGTTGGTGGGTGCGTCCCATAGCCGGGACAGCATACATGTGCCCTTGATAGGTACAGTTGAAGATCGCTCCAGGGGCATACAAAGTCTTGCTCTCGTCGCTCCACATCTGGTCGATCGTCTGGGTCCACCCTGCCCGAGCAAAGTCCATGGCGTCTCCCGGCGAGAGGTGGATGGCCGTGGCCGCACCTGACCTAGCGGTGAACATGGAGATAGCCTTACTCCCTATAGCCGTGTCGGGCGTAACGATGTTCTTCACTTTGATGCCTGTCCGCTCTGCGAATTTTTTCTGATGGATCACGATCGCCGGATCGTACTTCAGGGCCCCGGCGTTGAGCCAGCTGATCTCCTTGACTTTCTTGGCGATGAACTCCCACCCCCTGGGTGGTCTCCACTCCTTTGCGGTGAGCCTTTCTACGATATTGTCTCTCCATTTGATCTTCTTCATCAGCTTCTCAAACTTTCCGGCCTGGGCCGTGTGAGGACAGATCGCGATCAGCGCAGGAACCAGAAGGAAAAGCGAGACAACAACGACTTTTCTCTTGATTGAACCTTTCCCCATCATGGCAACTTTCCTCCTTTCTCAGAGTCAATACGAGGTATCATTTTAACAACTCGTCTGTCTTCTTCACCTCCCATCTCTCGGCTTTTTGACTTCTCCTCTTTTACAAGATTCCATGAAGCACGAGAACATAGCTGTTCCTTCTCATAGGCCCTTTCAACCTTGAAGGGAGAGGAGTGCTCGGTTGGCCTTCTATTCCTCCTCGTGCCGTTTCATCTGGGCTCTCTTCAAACTCGGTGAAAGGCATTGACCACTGGACGATCAATAGACGTACTCGGTCTCCTTGTTGAAGAGATGGATAAGGTTCATGTCCACCAGGAACTCCACGTCATCGTGGACCCTGGCCCTTGTGCGTGGATCGACACAAGCGGTGATCTCGTATGGGCCGCACGCTGCTTGCAAGATCACCTCTGAGCCCAAGGGCTCAAAGACATCCACCGTCGCCTTCAGGACTTCCCCCCCGGGGAAGGGCCCCTTGATCTCCTTGTCGTAGATGTGTTCGGGACGAATCCCAAGGATCACTTCCTGGTCCTTCGCCTTGCCGAATCGCTCATAGAGGTGTTTGGGGATCGGCAGCTTGAAGCCCTCACCCTGGACCACAAGGACCCCATTGTCCTCTACCACCCGAGCATCCAGGAAGTTCATAGCCGGGCTTCCTATGAACCCGGCCACAAAGAGGTTCTTGGGGTTGTTATAGACCTCCAAGGGAGTGCCGATCTGCATGATGTGGCCCTGATTCATGACCACGATCCGGCTGGCCAGAGTCATGGCCTCGACCTGGTCGTGGGTCACGTAGACGATGGTGGTTTCCAGCCGTTCGTGGAGCTTGGCCAACTCTCCCCGCATGGCGACCCTGAGTTTCGCATCGAGGTTGCTCAGAGGTTCATCGAAGAGAAAGACCTTGGGCTTTCTCACGATGGCCCGTCCCATGGCGACCCGTTGTCTCTGTCCTCCTGAAAGCTCCTTAGGCTTTCTTCCCAGCAGCTCTTCGATACCGAGCATCTTGGCCCCTTCGTTGACCCTCTGATCGATCTCCTCTTTCGGGAATTTCCGGAGCCTGAGGCCGAAGCTCATGTTCTTGTAAACGTTCATGTGGGGATAAAGGGCATAGTTCTGGAAGACCATGGCAATGTCCCGATCCTTTGGTGCCACGTTGTTCACCTTTCGCTCTTCGATGTAAATATCACCTTCGGTCGGCTCCTCCAATCCCGCGATCATCCGGAGAGTGGTGGTCTTGCCGCACCCTGACGGCCCGACAAGGGCCAAGAACTCCTTGTCCTGGGCGACCAGGTTGATGTTGTTGACCGCCGTAACATCCCCGAATTTCTTAGTCACGTTCGAGAGTCGAATTTCCGCCATGGCAATGTCTCCTTAAAAAAGGAATCATCATTTCCTTAGGTCTTGTACCAGAACCTTTAAAGCCCGGGAGAACGGGTTTGCTGCGATTCGTGCGTACTCCGGTCCTACGCGGGCAACCTCGTTAGGATAGCTCAGTATACCGTAACCACGATCAATGTCAATAACCCAGTCGGAAAATTTTCACCTGTGCCGGGGGTTCACGTCCCTCGACCAATCAGGAGGGAGCAGCGTACCATCCGAACTCATCGACAGCCTCGAAGAAAGCGACCACGTTCTCCCAGGGGACATCCGGCATGAGGGTGTGGGTAGGGGCGATCAGGAGGCCCCCCCCGGCCCCTAGTGTATCGATTGTCCATCTCACCGCCTCCCTGACCTCGGCCACGGTACCAAAAGGCATGGTCTTCTGGATGCCGACTCCTCCCCAGAAAGAGAGGCGATCCCCGTATTCTCTTTTAAGAAAGGCCAGATCCATGCATTCGGGCTGAATCGGATTGAGCACGTCGATCCCGATGTCGATAAAGTCCTCGATTATGGGTTGAACAAAGCCGTCGGTATGAAAAAAGATGATGATTTCGGGATTCTGCTTCCGAGCCGCCTCGATGACCTGTCTCAGCCTTGGCATCAACATCTCCCGCCATGTCTCGGGACTCATCATCAGGGTCTCCTGGGTACCCAGGTCGTCTCCGAGGCGGAGGATATCTACTCCTGCCTCGGCATATCTGGCCGCCATCTGGCAGCGGATCTCGGTCAGCCTGTCGAGAAGATACGAGGCGAAAGGCTTGTTCAGGGAAAAGTCAAGGAAGAGTTCTTCCATGCCCCGCATCTCCCATGCCAGCTCGAAAAGGGTCTGCTGGAGAAACCCGGCTGCCGCCAGTTGATCTTCATGGACCTGGGTGACCATATCGTCCAATCTCCGGTGGCGCTGGGGTTCCATGGGGTTGGGGAAGGGATAGTTTCGCAATTCATCCACATTGGTCATACCCTTGAGGGGAGGAATACTCTTCTTGTAGTGGTGAAGGGAACCGGGCACATAGGCGACTCCCCATTCGCTGATTGCCGATCCGGGAGGCAGGTCGGGGAGATAGGCGGAAAAGTCGGCCACGCGTTGTGGCGGTGCGAACGAGACATGGCGGACTTCCCAGCCGAAGTATTCGTCGGGTGTGAGAAAGGACGGTCGCACCTCGTGAATGAAACCCGAGGGGATGGCGCTGTCCGTGAGGTATTGTTCCGGTATGCCTGCTCCTACCCTTTCGTTGAAGGTACGCATCATCCACGGGGTGAATCTCGAGCATGTGGGGACCTTGTCGGGCTCCCTCCGTTTGAGGGCCCGAATCACCCTTTCTCTGGGCGTCATCCTTGCCCTGTTGATGTTCTTGTAAGGGAAGCGTCTTTTACTGCCTGATCTCCGAGGTTGTATCATCAACGAAATCCCCGATTGGGTATTCAAAAAGTATAAGATGAAGCAGGGGACCCAGTCAACGGGATAACCCAGTGGAGCCTCCTGACTTTTGGAGAACACCCTTGCCTATGGGCGGCATTGCGGAAACGGTGGGGTACCCATCAAGGGTGAGCGGGGAGGGGAAGGGTCGTGTTCGTGATTCGTGTTCGTGAGTCGTGGGTCGGATTCGTGATTCGTGTTCGTGGGTCGTGTTCGTGAGTCGTGTTCCTCAGGAGTCCTCGCCCGAAAACTCAGGAACTCCACGATAGCCCAACAAAGCCGGCCTCAAGGTAGAGAGGAACCGATGATCCTGCCTCCCCAGGAAGTGCTGTAGGGTTTTTGATTGTGAGAGTATTGACACCATTGTGCCAGAATCATATTCTTGCATGATAGTCACCCTTGATAGTAACCCTTGGGTACGCAGTCACTGCCGCGACGGTCAAAGCGGGAGCGGTCGGTCATGAGAGAGGATGGCCCAGTGATCCTGGGCCACGTGGAGCGGGGTGAGCAGGGTGAAAGTGAGACTCCCTTATGGGAAAACCAGGCTTGAGGTAGATCTGCCTGACGATGTCAGGGTGGAAGTCCTGGAGCCGTCCTATGTGGAGGGATTTGCCGACCAGGCTGGGGCCGTCCGGGAGGCATTGCAGCACCCCACGGGGTCGCCGCCGCTGAGGGAACTAGTCAAATCATCCGATAGGGTGGGGATCATCTTCAACGACATTACCCGGGCCACACCGTACCCGGTGATTCTCCCGGTTTTGCTGGGAGAGCTCGGCCATGTTCCGGATGAGAGGATCGTGCTTTTCAATGCGACTGGTACACACCGGACAAATACGCAGAGCGAGTTGCGGGGGATGCTGGGCGAGGAGGTTGCAGGCAGATACCGAATCGTGCAGAACGATGCCACTGACAGAGAGTCCCATGTGAGAGTGGGGACCACCTCTCAGGGAAACGACGTGTGGGTCCTCAGGGAGTTTGTGGAGTGCGACGTAAAGATCCTGACCGGTTTCATTGAACCCCATTTTTTTGCAGGTTTTTCCGGGGGACCCAAAGCGGTGGTACCGGGGCTCGCGCTTCTCGAAACAGTCGAGCGCAACCACAGTGCGAAGAACCTGGACGACCCCAATGCCCGCTGGGGGGTTACCCGCGGGAACCCTCTCTGGGAAGACCTCAGCGAGGCTGCGGCCATGGCACGTCCCACCTTCCTTTTGAATGTGGCCCTGAACAGCAAAAAGCAGATCACACGGGTATTTGCCGGGAGTGTCGAGGAGGCTCATAGCGAAGGCTGTGCCTTCGTAAAAGAGACGGCCATGGTAGCGGTTGGCGAGCCCTTTGACATTGTCATCACGAGTAACTCGGGGTACCCCCTCGATCTCAATCTGTACCAGGCGGTCAAGGGGATGAGCGCGGCTTCTCAGGTGGTCAGGCAGGGGGGCAGTATAGTCATTGCGGCGGACTGCTGGGACGGGATCCCGGATCATGGCGAATACGGGCAGCTGCTGCAGAGGGCGGAAAGCCTTGAATCGCTTCTGGAGATGATCCGGGCGCCAGGTTTTGCGATGCAGGATATGTGGCAGGCCTATGTGCATGCCTTGATCTGTCTGAAGGCCGACGTGTACCTCTATACGCGGAATCTGAGCGACGATCAGATCAGGGGGGCCTTTCTCAGGCCGTGCCACCGGATCGAAGACTCCATAGCGGAATTGCTCCGGAAGTATGGCCGGGACGCGGCGATCTGTGTGCTTCCGGAGGGTCCTCAGACCATCCCATACATCCGGGACTAATAGTCGGTTGTGTCCTGCAGGGCCTTTGAATTCCACCTGTGTCGGGATTTTGTCGAGGGCCGGCGGCGGTATTGATTACCCCTACCACATTCAAAGGGTTACGAACGTCTACTGCGCCCAGAGGGAATCGTGGCCGGCCTGTCTTGAAAGGCTGGGGGGTGTGGGGGCTCCCCTTTTGGTGATGGCGAGGGGTTTGTAAGTTTTCGGGCCAGAAAGGGAATGTAAGATGAATCGGCCAAAAGTGCTTGCGAAGGAGCGGTACCTGGAGCTTTACAGGAAACTGGTAATGATCCGGCGGCTGGAGGAGAAAATAGACGAGCTGTTCAGGCAGGGTGTCATCAAAGGGGCGGTCCACCTTTCGATCGGCCAGGAAGCCGTGGCTGTCGGGGTATCTGAAGCCCTGGACAAAAAGGATCTCATCATTGCCACCCATCGCGGACACGGACACTGTCTGATGAAGGGGGCGGACCTGAAGTCGATGATGGCCGAGCTCTGCGGCAAGGCTACCGGTCTCTGCAAGGGTAAGGGTGGATCGATGCACATCATCGATGTGAAGAGGGGCATGCTGGGTGCAGTGGGGATCGTCGGATCGGGGATGCCCATGGCCACGGGAGTGGGATTGGCCATAAAGATGCAGAGGACAGGCCAGGTTTGCGTCTGTCTTTTCGGTGACAGCGCTTCCCACGGGGGTATGTTCCACGAGTCTCTGAATGTCGCCTCTTTGTGGAAGCTCCCGGTTGTCTTCATCTGCGAAAACAACCTGTACGGTCTTACTGTATCGATGAAAAAGGCCTCGGCCGTGAAGGATATCGCGATTCGTGCCAAGGCCTATGCCGTCCCCGGGGTGGTGGTAGACGGGATGGACGTACTGGAGGTGCAAAGGGCGGTCCAGAGGGCGGTCAAGAGGGCAAGGGACGGATTGGGACCTTCCCTTCTCGAGTGCAAGACATATCGGTTTATGGGTCATTCCAGGGGCGATCCTGCTTACGGACCGTATCGGACCAGAGAGGAGTGGGAATCGTGGAAACAGAGGGATCCGTTACTGGTCTTGATGAACAAAGGAGGGCTCACCTCCAAGGAGGTGGAGGGGATCGACAGGGAAGTATCCAGGGAGATCGAGGAGGCCGTGAGGTTTGCGGAGGAGAGCCCTGAACCGGATCTGTCCTCTGCCTTGGAAGACATCTATGCATAGGCAAGGGGTGGAACGAGGATGAGAGCGATCACATACGCGGAGGCTCTGAGGGAGGCCTTGGCCGAGGAAATGCGGCGAGACGAAAGGGTGTTCGTATTCGGAGAAGATGTAGAATTGGGTTATGCCTTTACGGTTTGCAAGGGGCTGATAGACGAGTTCGGGCCGGAACGGGTGCGCGACACGCCGATCTGCGAGCAGACGATAGTCGGCATAGCCGTCGGCTCATCCATGATAGGTATGCGCCCTGTGCCGGAGATCGAATTCTGTGATCTTCTCACTCTATGTATGGATCAGATCTGCAACGAGGCTGCCAAGCTCCGGTATATGTCCGGTGGGCAGGTCTGCTTTCCCCTGGTGGTCCGCAGCCCAGCCGGCAAATGGGGTTCCTTCGGGGCACAACACTCCCAGACACTGGACGCATGGTTCATGCACGTTCCGGGACTCAAGGTCGCTGTTCCCGCAACGCCCTATGACGCCAAGGGGCTTCTCAAGTCTGCAATACGGGATGACAACCCCGTCCTATTCATCGAGCGGAAACTCCTCTACCAGATACCTGGTCCTGTTCCGGAGGGAGAGTATCTGGTTCCATTGGGACAAGCAAAGATCCACAGGGAGGGAAAGGACGCGACCGTGGTCGCCATCGGCCGGATGGTGTCCCTGGCGCTGAATGCCTCGGAAACGCTCGAGAAGGAGGGCATCAAGGCTACCATACTGGATCCGAGAACCCTTGTTCCTCTTGACCGAGAGTCTATCCTTGCCTCCGTGAGGGAGACCCACCGGGTTGTTATCGTGGAAGAGGGATGCAAGACAGGAGGGGTAGGAGGCGAAATAGCCGCCGTGGTGAGTGAGGAGGCTCTGGATGACCTGGATGCTCCGATCAGGCGGGTCGCCGCGCTCGATACGCCGGTTCCCTTCAATGCCGCCCTGGAAGACTTTGTTCTTCCCAGCGAAGAGAGGATTATCCAGGCGGTGAGAGATGTGGTCTCTTTCTAGCTCCACGGCTGGTGATAGTCACAGAAAACACAGCCTGGTGTGTTTCCCATGGATTCGGGCTGCGGTCGATAGGGGAGGGGAGAAGCCGCATATGATCTTTTGTGATTCTTTGGCCATGGAAAGGTGAGGATGATGGCTACCGAGGTTACAATACCCAATCTGGGCTATACCATGACCGTGGCAAAGATTCTCAGGTTCGTCAAGTCAGTGGGCGACTCTGTCGAGGCCGGGGAAACGCTCTTCGAGATCGAGACCGACAAGGTGAACTACGGCATCGAGGCCCCTGTAAGCGGTGTCGTAAAAGCGATCCTCAGAGATGAGGGCGACGAGGTACCGGTGGGGGGGGTCGTCGCGATCATCGGGGACAGGGACGAACAGGTCGATCTCGCCCGGTATATGGGACGGGAGGGAGAGGGTGAGGGCAAGGCTCCGGAGGGGGAGAGGCAGGAAAGGGAAGTCGTCTCTGCTGCCCGCCTCGAGAAGGGAAGAGTTCTCGCGTCGCCGGTGGCCAGAAAAATGGCCAGGGAAAGAGGGATCGATCTCACTCTGATCAGGGGATCCGGCCGATCGGGGAGAATCCGGATGGCGGATGTGGAGCGGTATCTGAGGGAGGTGATGACTGAGGGGAGAGAGATCGAGGCTGGTCCAACATTTCCCGAGATAGCAGAGGTTATCACCATGACCTCCATGCGTGCCACGATTGCCAGGCGGCTGTCTCGGAGCTTTCGCGAGGCTCCACATTTCAATCTCTTCACAGAGGTCGACATGACAGAGGTCAACAGGCTGCGCGAGAGCACGGGGGACAGTATCGAGGCGCAGGCAGGGACCAGGCTTTCAATAAACGACATCCTGATAAAAGGGGCCGCCCTGGTTCTCCGGGAGTTTCCCCTTCTTAACGCCAGGCTGGTGGATGAGAAGATCGAGGTTTTGAAGGACATTCACATCGGGCTCGCCGTGGCGCTCGATGAAGGGCTTATAGTTCCAGCCGTCGAGAAGGCTGATCATAAGAGACTCTGGCAAATCGCCCGAGAGAGAAAGGATCTGGTGGACCGGGCACGGCAGGGGAGGCTTAAACTCCACGAAATCGAACGGGGGACCTTCACCATCTCTAACCTGGGCATGTATGATGTCTACTTCTTCACATCGATCCTCAATCCGCCCCAGACAGGGATCCTGTCCGTGGGAAGGATCGTTGAGAGACCTGTTGTGAGGGGTGGGTCGATAGTCATAAGGCCGATAGCAGATATGAGCCTTGCCGTGGACCACCGTGTCGTGGACGGAGCGGTGGGAGCACGGTTTCTCGAAGCCCTCAAGAGGGGTCTTGAAAACCCGTATACCTTGCTCTGATCTTCTTGTAGCTTACTCTGATTTTCTCGCGGATTGGTTGACAAAATGACCAAGCGGGTTGATGACATGGTGGCGAGTTTGGTCAATGGGGTGGAGAGGCTGTTGAGTGGCCGGGGATCCGCGTTGTAAAGGGAAGCGCGTGTTTTGAGGATTCCAGGAGATTGGCTGTCAGGGAGACTGGTGAGAAAATCGAGGGAGATTCGATCATCATTGCCACGGGGTCTATCCAAGCCAGACTCAAGGTGACCGGGCCCCCGGGGCTCCGTCGCCCGGGTGCTGCTCTTCTCCCTCTCCCTTTCTGCGAGGCCCCGTGAGTGGTCTCAAGCCTGCTTCCCATCCGGACTTTCACACTTCGTGGCTCAAGCCAGATCGATGTCACTGAGAATTCGCCGTAAAGCGAAGATTGCGGAGTTTCCGGGGCCACGCGGATCCGGGGAAGCCCCGGCTTTACGGGTGGAGTTTCCTGAGTTTTCGGCCCAGGATTCTTGCAAGTATATGACTTCACGATCTTTTTCTGTCTTGGCAGGAGAACGCCCTTGTCCCCTCGCTCCTGAGCTCACGCGGTGACCCTATCAAGGTTCGCGGGTGGGGAATTCCTGCCCCTTCCCCACGAACACGAATCACGAACACGAATCACGAACACGACCTTTCCCCTCCCCGCTCACCCTTGATGGGTACCCCACCGCTTCCGCAATGTCGCTCGGAGGCAAGGGTGTTCTCCAAAA
>JAFDHF010000088.1 GCA_019308905.1 Deltaproteobacteria bacterium | reverse complement strand
GAAAGGTTCAGCAAGGACCTGGATTGGATGCCCAGGGTAGTCCTCATCGCCAAGAGTGCCTATGTCTGGCTCGACCAACTGTCGAAAAAATACGGCCGTCAGATCAGCCGCCTCGACCAGATTCCGGATGAGGAGATCGACACCATTGCACGTTGGGGCTTCACGGGCCTCTGGTTGATAGGAATCTGGGAGAGAAGCCCTGCCTCTCGGAGAATAAAGCAGCTCACGGGCAACCCTGAGGCCTTGGCCTCGGCCTATGCGATCTACGACTACGTGGTTGCAGCCGATCTGGGAGGTGAGCAGGCCTATCAGGACCTCAGGGACCGGGCCTGGAAGAGGGGGATCCGGCTGGCCAGCGACATGGTTCCCAACCATACGGGCATTGACTCCCGCTGGGTAATGGAACACCCCAACCGGTTCCTCCAGTTGGACCATTGCCCCTTTCCGGGGTACAGCTTCAGTGGGCCGGACCTTTCTCATGATCCACGGGTGGGGATCTACATCGAAGATGGCTACTGGGATCGCAGTGATGCATCTGTCGTCTTCAAAAGAGTGGATAGGACGACCGGGGAGGTGAGATTCATCTATCACGGCAATGACGGAACAAGCATGCCCTGGAACGACACGGCTCAACTCAACTTTCTGGACGAGGAGGTCCGTGGTGCCGTAATTCAGGTGATCCTTGAGGTGGCCCGGAAGTTTCCCATTGTTCGGTTCGATGCAGCCATGACCCTGACGAAAAGGCACTTCCAGCGCCTCTGGTATCCGGAACCCGGGACCGGAGGGGACATTCCATCCCGTGCAGAACACGGGATGAGGGGAGAGGAATTTGAGAGGCGGTTTCCCCTCGAGTTCTGGAGAGAGGTGGTTGATCGAGTAAGGCGGGAGGTCCCCGATACACTCCTTTTGGCCGAGGCCTTCTGGCTCATGGAGGGATACTTCGTCAGGACCTTAGGAATGCATAGGGTCTACAACAGTGCCTTCATGAACATGCTGAAGATGGAAGAAAATGCCAAGTACCGCAGAGTCGTGAAGAATGTGTTGGAATTCGATCCTGAAATTCTGAAACGCTTCGTGAATTTCATGAACAACCCGGACGAAGCGACCGCTGCCGCCCAGTTCGGCAAGGGAGACAAATACTTCGGTGTGACCCTTATGATGGTAACCATGCCGGGGCTTCCCATGTTCGGCCACGGTCAGATCGAGGGATTGGCTGAAAAGTACGGGATGGAGTACAGGAAGGCCTACTGGAATGAAGAACCGGATAGGAACCTCCTTGAGAGGCATGAAGCCGAAATCTTCCCCCTCCTGAGGAGGCGGCATCTTTTCAGCGGTGTGGAGAATTTCGTTCTTTACGATTTCTACGAAAGCGACGGCAGGGTCAATGAAAACGTCTTCGCTTACTCCAACCGGAGGGGAGATGAGCGGGTTCTGATCATTTACAACAACAAGTACGAGACCGCCAGTGGCTGGGTGAGGATCTCCACATCGATGGCTGTTGCAGGCAGGCGGCCCGGGGAGAAGATACGGGTTCAGAAGACCCTGGCCGAGGGTTTGTCGGTCTGCAGGGAAGATTCTTGCTTCTGTATCTTCCGGGACCTGAAATCAGGGCTGGAATACATACGCCAGGGCAAGAAATTGGCAGAAGAGGGTCTCTATATCGAACTCGGGGCCTACCAGTACCATGTATTTCTCGATTTCAGAGAAATACGAGACAACCGGGAGGCTGACTATGCACGGCTTGAACAACTCCTCAAGGGCAGAGGGGTACCGGACGTTGAGGAGGCCCTGAAGGAGATGCTCTTCGCTCCGATCCACGGCCCCTTCAGGGAGATCGTCAACCCTCTCATGGTTCAGCGGATCATCGAGGTCCGTGCCGACGGGATCGAATCTCCTCAAAGCAAGGAGTCTATCGGGCTGCTGCGGGACAACATGGAGACATTCCTCCACCGGTTACAGGAAAGAGCCGGAGTCACCGGTAATCCCGCCGAGGCTGCGCGGAAATTCATCGACGGTGTAAGGGCGATTCTCTGGTTCACCCGGTTGGATGGATCCCAGGAGGCGAGAAGATTTGAAGAACTGGGGGATGTCCTCTCGGACGTGAAGGTCCGGATACGGGCGGAGATGGATCTCAAGAGTCCTTTCTGGAGAGTCTCACTGGCCTGGCTGGTCCTCCGTCATGCCGGCGGGATGATGTGTGGCTATGGGGGCGCCTGGCAGAACGCGTCGTGGATCGATGAATGGATTCTGGGAAAGATCATCGGCCAGACCTTCCAATCCCTTGGATGTGACGAGACCAGAGCATGGCAGGAGACCGATCTTGTCAGGATCCTGGTCTTTCATTGCGACTGGTTTGCCCGTAGGAGGGAAGAAACACGCTCCCGCCTGAAGGGGTTGTTCTATGAGTCCGAGGTTCAGCTGTTTCTCCAGTTCAATTGGTACGACAACGTCCTCTGGTTCCACAAGGAACGATTCGCCGAGCTGACAGACTGGTTGTTCCTGGTCTCGGTGATCGAACTCGTTGCCGGTAAGACTCGCATGGACAGGAAGACGGCCGAGGGCCTCATGGAGAGGCACAGGATCATGGAAGAACTCCGCCGAGAGGCGGCCAGCTCAGGATACCGTGTGGAAGGGATGCTCGACAGGCTGAATCGATTCTAATTCTGGATGCAGGGCTTGGGTTTGACCTGGAGATCAGGGCAAGGCCAACTGCGGGGAGTCTGAAGCTTCTAGAATCCAGGTGGGGACAGGACATGGGGGTCAGCTTATCATGAGCCTCGGCAGGCTTGAGAGATTGAGACAGATCGTGGAGAGAAAGAAGAAGGTTCTCATTATGACCCACAACAACCCGGATCCTGATGCTATCGCAGCGGGGTGGGCACTGCGCTATCTGTTGAGAGGGAAACTGGGTGTCGGTTCGGTCTTCGTGTATGGCGGCATAATCACTCGAGCCGAGAACAGAGCCATGGTTCGGCTTTTGAACATCCGTATGAACCCGCTTGAGATGGTCAACATCTACAATTTCAGTGTCGTCGCGTTGGTGGAGACACAGCCGGGCTCGGGAAACAACAGTCTCCCCCCATCCATAAAGCCTGCCATAGTGATCGACCACCATAGTCCCCGCAAGGCCTCCCAGGATGCAGGATTCGCGGACATCAGGCCTGATTACGGGAGCTGTTCGACCATCCTTACAGAGTACCTCATTGAGGCCGGCCTGCCTATCCGGAAGAAGATGGCCACGGCGCTTTTCTACGGGATCAAGTCTGACACCCAGGATTTGGGCAGAGATGCCACTGATGCAGACTGCCAGGCCATGATCCACCTCTATCCCAAGATCCACCCGAGGCTTCTGTCTCAGATTGAAAACCCTGATCTGTCCCGGAACTACTTCGTCCTCTTTGACGAGGCGCTCCATGATGCTGTGATCCTGGGCGATGTGATCTTCTGCGACCTGGGTTTTCTGGTCAATCCCGAGATGGTCTCACTCATGGCCGATTTTCTGTTGCGGGTATCCGGGGTGCGTTGGAGTCTTGTCATCGGAGCCTTTGACAACCGGGTGATTTTTTCTATAAGGACGAAGCGGCACAGACAGAATGCGGGCCTGATGGCTAGGCGGATCGTTAAGGGACTCGGTACGGCAGGGGGGCACGGAATGATCGCCGGAGGCCAGGTAATCATCAAGGGGCTCGGGCCGGAGAAACAGGAGAAGATCTGTAAGAACCTGAAGAACCGGTTCCTGAAAATTCTGGGGAGAGAAGGTGCCAAGGAAGAGAAGCTTATCTAGCCGGGGAGGTTGGCCCGCGGTCAATCTCCGGCCTCTTTTTTCAGTTCCTCCCAAAATCCCTTGATTCCCGTCTTCAGGTCGTGAAAGGCCTTCTTGCCTCTCCTACGAATCACCGCACGGGCATCTTCCACGGCCTTCTCGGCCATAATATCGAGGGCCTCCTCCGAGACGGGCTGTCCTCTCTTTGCCAGGCTCTTCCGGAGTATCTCCTTTGCGAGATCTCTTTCAGCCTCTGAGAGTCTGTCGAGAATCCTCTTCCACTTGGGTTCGTCCATTGGATTCAAACGGATGGAGCTCTCCCCTGGTCCCCACTCATTTTTTCGACCGGTCCCGCGTTTTCACCTTCACGATCCAGGGCGGTAGTCGTCAGAAGACACCGAGCTGGCAGAAACCGAGCCGGACGCCCAATCTCTCACAGGCCGAGGTGATCTCCATCTTGGACATACCAAAACGGGCGGCCAGAGCCCACGCTCTCTTGCAGGGGAGCCTTCCACCGGCTAGGGCTTGGCGGATGGCCTGTTCCAGTTCGTGTGAGACCCTTTCGACTGGTTCGACAATGTTCCGCCTCTTGTCTGTGTGTCCGAAAAGACCGAGCTGACACCGGGTTATCTTCAACTCCAGCAGGTCTGCAGTCCGGCCCACCTCCGCCGGGCTTCTGCCCATCTCCTCGGCGACTGTGAAGGCGGATGGACAGGTAATGCGTCCGTCAGGGGCTTTCTCCTTCAGCTTCTCTGCCAGAGCCTTGTCTACCCGGCGGTTTTCCCTGTGTCTTGTACCATAGTGCCCTTCATACTCGTGGGTCATTGCGCTTCCCCTTGCTCCCGCCTTTGAACCCTGTCCGCCTCTCATGATGCAGCAATCACTGTTGTCAAGCCATGCCTTTGAGACGCTTGGCCTTTTGGCTCTTCCTGCATTTTTCGTATATGATGCACTGCGTCCTGTATCGACAATAGCCGCATGGATCCGTGCATGCCTCACAATTGTCGAGACATTCTCCACAGTAGTGAACCATCATCTTCTGGCACGTAACCACCGCTTCCCGTTCAGGATGGTTGAGACATTGCAACATGAACCCGTAGCGCCTTTCCTCATCTGAGAGTCGTGTTGTCTGGTAAAATAGTAGCCCACAGGTTCTCCGAATTCAAGGCCGCCTGCCAGACCGCCTCTTAGACTCTGGCGGGGTTTCCTGCGGGTTGAAATTCCCTCGGCTTCGAGTAAGATTATGGCATGATTGGGCTCAGCCCTCTTCTCATCACATTCGTTGCCGCCTTTGGAATCCGCTCGGCTCTTGAGGTGGTCCTGAACCGGCTCAACGTCAGCCACCTCCGCCGGTACGGGCAGAGGATACCCCCGGTGTTCCGCTCCGTTGTGGATGAGGGGAAGCTGGCAAGGATCTCAGCCTACAGGGTTGAGTCGATGAGTTTCGGGTTGTTCGCCGATCTCTTCTCGCAGTCCTGGCTGCTGGCAGCTCTGTTGTCCGGGTTTCTCCCAAGACTCGTAGAGAGGATCGAGCCATGGGTAACCAACCCAGTATGGGAGGGTCTCATCTTTTTCGCCGTCCTTTCAGCAGTGCTGAATCTCCCTCGGATCCCCTTCAATTTCTATGAGATATTTGTGATCGAAGAACGCCACGGCTTCAATACCAGGACGATCAGGACGTGGCTTCTCGATCTCCTAAAGGAAACCCTGCTGTCTGCCTTGCTCGGAGGTATCGTGCTCTTGTCTCTCTTGATCCTGATCTACCGGATACGCCAGGCCTGGTGGATCTGGGCATGGTTGGTCTTGGCTCTGGTCGAGGGACTTGTTCTCTGGCTCTACCCGGTTCTCATAGCTCCGTGGTTCAATCGGTTTGAACCCGTCTCGGATGCAAGTCTGCAACAGAGGATTCAAGATCTCGTGGAGGTGGCGGGCCTGACGGTAAAAGGGGTCTACCAGATGGATGCGGGAAAGAGAACCCGCCACACGAACGCCTATTTTACAGGCCTTGGCCGTACCAAGAGGATCGTTCTTTTCGATTCTCTCCTCGAGAGGCATACCGAGGATGAAATCCTGGCGATTCTATGCCACGAGGTGGGACACTGGAAGAGGAAACACATGATCAAACAGCTCCTGGCTTTGGAAATCGCCTCCTTCGTGGTCCTCTTTGTGACAGGCCGCCTCATCCAGTGGCCCCTCCTGTATCGAACCTTCGGATTTCACGGCCTTCTTCCTTTTGTGGGAGTTTTTCTTGTTGGGACGGTGGTGGAGCTTGCTGGATATTTTCTTTATCCGCTGGGATCGGCTATTTCCCGAACACTGGAAAGGCAGGCCGACGATGAGGCCTCAAGACTCATGGGAACGGGCCTGCCCCTGGCGAGAGCCCTTCGAAGGCTAGCCCTGGACAATCTTGCAAACCTCAACCCCCATCCCCTCTATGCGTGGTTCTACTATACACACCCCCCTGTTGTAGAAAGAATCGAGCGGCTCGAGAGAAACGAGAGGGAAACCTCATGAGACGCAACCTTCAACTATCGGATGTTGTCTTGGTTCACATAAGGGAGAGGCCCGCCTTCTATGCCCAGGTGAAAGCCCTCGAGCCGGATGTCAGGAAGGGGTGGTACCGGGTGACCCTCGGTTCGCCTCTTGGAGATCTCCAGTGGATCCTCGAGGACGTACATCTCTTCCTGGGCCAAACCTGGACATTTGGAGGCGTCCCCTATCGAATGGTGAGGATAAGAAGCCCGAAACCAGAGGCTCCCAGGGTTGTCTCCTTCAGGAGGGTTAAGTAGCTCTCCGTGAATTTTCACTGGGTGTAAGGTCTTCCCAGGAGCCGGCCAGCAGGATATTGTCCTTTGCCGAGCAGGCGTGTGGATGCCGTGTGGCCTCAGGGAATCTGCAGGATCGTCCCTTACCGGGCCTCGGCATTCCGGGTTGTTTTGAAGAGCAGGAGGACGTCGCGAAATCGGGGAGCATCGGCAAAGACCCCGCCGGTCTCTCCTGCAATCTTCTGCAGGGTGTGGAGGTATTTTCTTTCCACCCGTGAGTAACCGACGGCAAGCACGGAAACCCCTGATCGGCGTATAGCCCTGACAACCTCTTGAAGAGTGGATCGACTCCCCTCGTCCTTTCCATCGGAAAAAAGGATCAGGACCTTCTTCTGCCTGTCCTCCCTCCGGATGGCTCTAATCCCCTCCATCAGGGCATCGAACAGGACCGTCCGCCTGCCTGCCGTCTTGAGGCGGCTTATCTCTCTTTCCAGAGATTTCTTTTGGGCAGTGAAATCCCTGACGAGTTCGGCGCTGTCGTTGAAAGTAAGGATTCCTGCCCGATCGTTTGCGCCCATGAGCCTGATGAAGTCAAGAGCCGATCTCTTGATACCCTCCAGGGGAGCTCCCTTCACAGAGCCACTCGTATCGAGAACAAAGAGGAAGGCAGCCCCTTTCGGCGAGCCGGGGGCCGGGAAAGACCCGCCGAGCCTCGGCAAAGCAAAGGCGGGTTCATGTCTCGGAGGGGCGAGTGCGGGCTGAACCGCAACTGCTGCGGAGGTGAGGGCCACGCGGGTTTTGATGGTAGCCCGGGGCTTGCCCGCCTTTTCAAACCTCTCCCTTTCGATCTGTGGAAACCTCCGGGCTGGAGCCGCGGCCATCTTTCCCTGGTGGGGAACCAGGGGAGACTCCTCCGTCGGGAGAGGGGATAGTTCGGAAACAGACGAACCCAGGGATTGCACTCCACGGGCAGGCTTGAGTGTTCTCAAACCATGGGCCTTCTCCAGCATCTCTGCAACAGGGGCCCCTTTGCTGGAAGTTGCCAGGGTCATCTCCCTCTGTTCCGGAACGACAGGAGACTCGCCCGTGGCAATGGGGGGAAGTTCAGGAACGTAGGAAGGCTCGGATTTGGCTTCACCGGCAGGTTTGAGCCTTTTCAAGCGACCTGTCTTCTCCGGGGTCTCATGCAGGGAAGGACCGACAGTGGAAGTTGCCAGGGTCATCTCCCTCTGTTCCGGAACGACAGGAGACTCCACTGTGGGTATAGGGGGAAGCTCTGATACCACACGCTCACTTGGCCTGTTTCTGCCCAGGGGTACTTGAGATCTCTTCACGGTTTGAGAGTATGCCTGTTGGCCCCGAGATCTTTCTGCCTCGGTTAGGGTCCTGGGCACCTCTATCTCAAGGATGGACGGTTGATTCTTCAAAGAGGGTTTCACAGGGGTGAGGTAGACCCGAGGCTTGTCAGATGTGGAAACTACGCGTCTGCTGGCGACCTGTTTCCCTTCCCGGCTTACGGGGAGGACACCCGGCGTGGGGATTTGACGCACGCTAAGGCTCGGCTCGAAGTTCCCCTGCTTTGGCACGGGACCGGCCAGATCACGGATGCCAAGGCGTGCTTCCGTACCCGACGATAAAGGGCTCTTGGTTTCGAGGGAGGTTCTGCTCCCCTCTTGACCCAGAGGTTCAATGCCCAGTTTCGGAATCTCCTGAAACTCGACGGTGGGTTCCAATCTCCCCTCCCTCGGCCTGGGTGTGCTCAGACTGGCCAAGTCGGAGCGTCTTTGTGCCTCAGGAGCGGCCTCGCTCTTAGTTTCAAAAGGGCTCTTGCGGGCGGCGCGGCTCGAAGCCGGGAGGAGCAGGCCGGGGACCTCCTCCACCTTGAGGACAGGTTCCAATCTCCCCTCTGTCGGGGCAGGCCCGGCCAAGTCGGCGGTTCTGGCGCGACCTTCCCGCTGGACCGAGGTTTCGCTTTTCGCATCAAGGACGCCCCTCTCCACTGGTTGATCGACAACAGGCTTTGTTTCTGGAACAGGTGCTTCTTCCTCGAGAACGACTGCCTCGATGGGGATGATCTTGGTGGGTTCAACCTTGACGGGCAATCCCAAGAAGGCGTTGACGGCAAGAAGCATGCCCAAGTGGAGCAAAATCGAGAGAATAAGGTATCTTCCGAGCTTTCCCTTTTTCACGGATCGATCACCGAGTCTCTACTGACCCGACCCTGAAGACCCCTCTTTCTTACTGCTGCTACTTCCAAGGCTGATGGCCTTTTCAAACTCGTTCTTTGCCTCTTCGTGCATTCCCATTTCCGTGTAAAGCATCCCGAGATTGTTGTGTACATAGTCGCGTTCAGGGCCAAGCTCCGCTGCTTTTGTGAGGTAGTGAAGGGCTTCGTTATAGGCCTTTTCTTTGAAATAGAGAATCCCCAGATTGTTCAGGGCGTCCACGTTATCAGGGTCAATGCGTAGAACAGCCTCATACTGCCTGATGGACTCCTTGTTTTGACCTTGAGAAGCAAGGATCTCCGCCAATCTGAAGCGTGCATGCACGTTGTTGGGATTGATTCTCAGGGTGGCCTCGTAAGCCGACTTGGCCTCTTCCAGTTGGTTCAAGGCCTGCAGAACCGTTGCCAGACCGAAATGGGCATCTTCGTGATCTGGCGCAAGCTCGATGGTCTTTCTGTAAGCCTCGGCGGCTTTGTCAAACTCCTTCCTAGCTTCGAAGACGGTGCCCATATTATAGTAGGCCTGGAAGAAACGGGGACTGATTTCCGTGGCTTTTTCGAAATTTGCAAGTGCTCTGCCCAGGTCTCCGGTCTTGCGATAGACCACTCCCATATTGTTGTAGGGTTCGGCAAAATCGGGTTTCAGGGAGGCCGCCTTCTTGTAGACCTCCATGGCTTTCTTGGTGTTTCCCCGTTCGCTGTAAATTGTTCCCAAGTTGTTGTAAGCCTCCGCGAAATCCGGTTTCAAGGATATCGCTCTTTGATACAGTTTCTCGGCTTCTCCCTTCTCCCCCTTTCTATCATGAATGACCCCTAGATTGAAACAGGCCTCGGCCATGTTTGGGTCGATCCTGAGGGCCGCCTCATACTCGGTGGAGGCCTGGTCGTCCTGACCGGAGAGGTCGTAGCACAAAGCCAGATGAAAACGGATATCTCCACGCTTCGGGTCAAGGGCCTTCGCGTGGAGAAGATAGTCAAGGGCCCTTTTGTAATCTCCTTTCTTGGTCAGCGCAACGCCCATGCCCAGGAGGGCATCCACCGCATCCGGTGATGCCTTGAGAACCCGCTGGTATTCCTTCACCGCGGCCTCGGTCCGTCCGGATTCCAGGAGCAGATCAGCGAGCCTTGTCCGAGCCTCCAGATGGTCCGGCTTCTCCCTCAGGGCGAGCCTGAATTCGGTGATGCCCTCTTGATTCTGTCCCCTCTGTTTGTAAAGCAGTCCGAGTTCGTACCTGATTTGAGGATCCAGAGGTCGTATCTTGAGGGCAGCCTTGTATTCGTCCAGAGCCTCATCCAACTTGCCGAGCTTCAGGTAAGCCTTGGCCAGCGCCACATGAGCCTCAGGATTGTCTGAGCGGAGTTTGATCGCCTTCTGGTACGCGTTTACGGCCTCGTTCAGCCGATTCTGCCTGAACAGGCCGACGCCCAGGTTGTAGTAGTCTTCCCACGAATCAGGGGCAAGCTCCACCGTGCGGGTCAGTGCGTCGACAGCCTCGGAAAGCTTGCCCTGTTTCAAAAAAATATAGCCCAGATTCCTGAAGGCCTTGACACTTCGGTCATTTAGCCTCGTCACCTCCTGTAGCTGTTGAGCCGCCTTGTCCAGATATCCCTTTTTCAGGTATGCCAGGCCGAGATTGAAACGGAAATCCTCCTGATCAGGCGTGCGCTCGATCTGCTTCTTGTATGCTTCGATGGCTTTGTCGATATCACCATTCTGAAAGAAGGCCGACCCAAGAAGGCCGTAAAGGTTTGGAAAATCTGGATCTAGGGCAAGAGCCTTTTGAAACTGTTCAATGGCTTCCTGATATCTTCCCAGCTTGTAGTAGCTACCCCCCAGATTTACGTACAAACTGGCCTTTTCGTTGGCTTCGGTCCAAGAAGGAATCAAGCAGACAATAAGTCCCACCAATAACAAAAAAAAGAGCCTCTGTTTCATCGGAACCTCCTCCCCGAACATCAAGAACGGAAAACCTGGCCTCTTATCTCTCACTGGCTTTGAGCAAAATGCTTATAGATTTTCACCAGTTCTTCCTGTGTAAACCGGGTGACTACCAACTCCTGCCCTGGGACGATATAGTCCGGGTTCTTCCCGATCCGCCCGTTCTTGAAGTTGTACACGTAGGATTCTCGAGTCTTCTCATAAAGGATCTTACCGAGAAAGGAACTCGATCCGTTCGGCAGCGGTTCGTCGGCATCCCTTGGAAGGTCCAGGGTGACAAGCTTTTGCTTCTTCGAACCCTTGCCCTCCGGTACCGGGATCCCCCTACGAAACTGATCCATGAGTCCGTGTTGGATGATGCCCCAGATACCTTGGAGATCCTCTGGGGTAACCGTGTGAATATAGAAGGTCTGCTTCGAGAGGTTCGGACCCCCGGGTTCCTTCAGGAGTTGGGAAACCGTGATTATCTCCCCGGGCTCTTCCACTATGACCTTTATCGGAGTTTCGAGCGTCACAGACTTGTCAGCCAGGAGTTGCCCCGGTGTCGTGGTTACGGTCTTCTCTTGTTTGGTGACAACCTTGATGGGTGTGTCGAGGGTGACGGATTGACTCGCAAGCAATTGCTGGGGTGTAGTCGTGATAACCCTCCGCCGCTTTTGGAGGACCTTGATGGGGGATTCAGGAGTAACGGAAGGCTCCTTCAAGAGCTCGCGGAGGGTAATCACAACAACCCTCTTCTCTGTCTGGACGACTCTGATCTGGGTATTGGAGCCGATCACGCGTTGTTGCAACAGTTCTCGAGGAGTAGTCGTAACGACCTTTCCCTTCTTCCCTTCGAGGATTCTGATGGGCGTATCCAGGGTAATAGAGCGGTCCTTCAGCAGTTC
>JAFDHF010000087.1 GCA_019308905.1 Deltaproteobacteria bacterium | reverse complement strand
CAGGGCGAACACTGTTTTTCGCCGTGAAGGTTCGACCTCGCTGAGATCCTCCACAACCACAGGGCCTTCGACCTTCTTGAAAATGTCGGCCTCATCAAAAAGCACGTACCCGTCGGAGATGCCCCGGAACCAGGCCTTGATCTTCTCCGTGTTTTCTGGGTTGGTAAGAACCCAGTAACGGTCCCTTCCCAGTGAATCGCGGCTCAGGCGGACCACACAGACATCATCGATGATCTTCCCGTGCCGGTCCAGGACCGCTGCATGACGCCTGCCTCCGGGTTTGAGACCCAGGATGTCGACGGTGGTGAGCTCTTCGAGAAAGGGGGCGGTCCGGTCTCCCTTTACCTCGATTATCCCCATGTCACTGAGGTCGAGAAGCAGGTGCCTGGCGGAGGCTCTCTGGCTTGTCGTATCGTCCCTTTCCGCTCCGCCCGGCTCGAACAGAGGGACCCTGCTGGTTCCATCTTGGGGATAGAGGGCAAAGTGGGGATACCCGCTCCTCTGGGATCCTCCTTCTCCCCGGGCCTTTTCGCCCAGTTCGATTGCTTCCCTCTTTATCCCCTCCAGCACATCGAGATCGATCTTCCCCCTCGGCAGAATACCGGTCAGTCCGATATACTGAAAGGGTTGAATGGCTGTGAGGAGCCGGTGGATCATGTCGGCGAGCCGGTCCATCTCCTCTGTTCCCATGCCCCTCTGGGTGACCCAGGGTGTCCCCAGCCGGATTCCGCTGGCATCGGCTGCCGTCGCATCGCCTGGAATCGTGTTCTTGTTGACCACAATCCCGCAGAGGTCTAGAATCCGCGCCGCGATCTCCCCCTTGAGGGGAAAGCCTGTTTGGGTTTTGACGGCGTTGAGATCGATGACGAGCAGGTGGGTATCGGTCCCGCCATAGGCCAATCGGATCCCCCTCTGCTTCAGGGCTGCAGCCAGAGCCCCGGCATTTTCGACGATCCGCCTCTGGATCTCCCTGAAGGCCCTTGTCTGGGTTATCTTGAAAGCAACGGCCATGGCTGCGAACTTATTGACGTGGGGCCCGCCCTGCTCGCCGGGGAAGACGGCCGTGTCGATTTTCTGGGCTTTTTCTTCATCCGTCGTGAGGATGACGGCCCCCCTCGGGCCGAAGATGGTCTTGTGGGTGGTAAAGGTCGTCACATCGGCTATCCCCACCGGGTTCGGGTAGACACCGGCGATGGCCATCCCCGCTGTATGGGAGATGTCTGCCAGGAGGATCGCTCCAACCGCATCGGCGATCTCTCTGAACTTCCTCCAATCCGGAGCCCAGGGATAAGAGGTGTACCCGGCGATGATCATCTTGGGTCGTGCCTCGAGGGCGAGCTTCATGATGGCCTCATAGTCGAGTCTCTCTCTTGCCCTGCTGACCTCGTACGAGACGATGTGGTATCGCTTGCCGGATCGATTGAACTCACTTCCATGGGTCAGATGGCCGCCGTGGGAGAGAGACATGCCCATCACCGTGTCGCCGGGTTCGACAAAGGCCTCGTAAACCGCGTTGTTAGCAGGAGCTCCGGCAAGGGGCTGCACGTTGACGAATATGTCTTCGGCTCCGACCCGGGGATTGGCGAAGCACTTGGCGATTCTCCTCTGTGCCAGGGTCTCCAGGAAGTGGACGTAGTCGCAGCCCTTGTAGAAGCGCCTGTCACCGTAACGGCGGTAGTAGGCGAGCTGATGGGCCAAATCCCCGAGCCGTTCTTCCGAATCGAGGGTCATGCTCCTCGGGGGATAGCCTTCGGCATATACACTGGTGAAGACCGAACCGAGGGCCTCTCTGACCGGGAGAGGGCAGAGAGATTCCGAGGGGATTAGGATGATCTTGCGAGTCTGCCGTTCCTCTTCCAGGTCGATCAGTTCCTGGATCGCGGGGTCTATCTCTTTCAGGTCCTTCCCAAAGACAAGGTTGCCGTAGTCTGGTACAGCCATTTTCCGTCTCCTTCCACGGGTGAGAGGCCGTTTGCCACAGCCGGAGGTTTTCCTTCTCCACCTCTATGGTGAAATTGCTCCACATCCCGGATCAGAGGCCTTCCGGTCTTTTTCCATGCCGCCTCTGCCAGAATGTAGAGACCCCCTGAGACCAGGGTATGCCCGCCGAGAATCACCGGGATGGGGCATTCCCTCGCGGCCTCGGTAAGCAACCGCACCCAGGGGTCGGCGATCTCCTCTGGTTGGAGGATATCGGAGGAGAACCGGTCTCTTCGCGAGGGATGGAGGCCGAAATGGCGGAAAAAGACCCGGGAATCCACGACTGCACCGTGGATGTGGGCCCCCAGGGTACGGAAGAAGGAGGCAATGCCCGCTTTCTCGAGACACAGGCCCACAAGGGACCAGACCGCCTCTCCTCCTTTTCCCCCTTCCATGCCCCTCTCCTCGATGTGAAACCTGAGATGGCAGGCCGTCTCTCTGTCGAAGAAGAGGGCTATTTCCGGTGGTATCCGCCCCATGATCGCGGCCTCCCGGTCGCGATCGACAAGAACATCCATGAGGTGGAAGATGGACGATATGTCCATGGGCAGGTCCGAGACAACGCGGGAGATGTGACCCTCCCGTGGCGGGTGGGTCTTGAGCATCATAAGATCGGTGGGAGTGTCGATGTCGAAACGGGCCATGAGGCTCGGGGGCAGTACCCTGGTCTTTACCCCCTGATCTCGTCCCAGGACCATTCCCAGATGGTTGTCTTTGCGGCAACGCCCCAGGGTCCCGAGTGCCACGTCCCTGCCGAGAGCGGCAAAGTCTGTGGAAAAGAAGTTATTGACCAGAAGCATGTCCGGAGAGGCGAGGACCGCCCGTGCCATTCGGGCCATGTCTTCGGCCTCCATGAAGACCCCGCTCCCTCCCCCCACATAGAAGAGGGCCTCGACTCGGTGTTTTCTGATGATCCGGCCGAGCCTCTCGCCGAAGGGAACCATCTCTTGAGGGGACACTCTTTCCAGGATCACCGGGTAGTCCTTGAGGCTCTTCTCCATGATAGGGCAGTTGGTAACCAAGATGATCGAGCCGATCTCCTCCACATGGCAGGCTTTTTCCACATGGTCTAGGACATTGGCTCTTTTCGCCCCTGAAACCATCTGTTCGGCTTCGGAGTCTCCTTCGGATCTCATCCAGAGGATCAGAGTGGCCTTGGAGGATCTCATCCTGCTATCCCACATCGGTCCAGGTAAGGTGGGGAGACCGGGCCGCTTGGGTCTCGTCGAGCCTTGCAGCCTTGGTCTTATGTGGAGCCTGAAGCACAAGGTCCGGGTCTTCTTGCGACTCCCGGGCGATCGCCTCCATGGCCGAGACAAACCTGTCCAGGGTTTCCTTGCTCTCGGTTTCGGTAGGCTCTATCATCAGGGCGCCACGTACGATCAGGGGGAAGTAGATCGTGGGGGGATGGAATCCGTAGTCCATCAGGCGTTTGGCAATATGGACGGTCTGGACCCCATGGAGGTTTTGGAGTCTGTCCGAAAAGACGCATTCGTGTTTACAGATCCGGTCATAGGGGAGGTGATAGCTCTTCTTAAGCTTGGCCCGGATGTAGTTGGCATTGATGACGGCCACCTCGCTCGCCCGCCTCACCCCTTCTGGTCCCATGCTGAGTATATAGGCGTACGCCCGAAGGAGAACACCCAGGCTTCCGTAAAAGGCGCGCACCCTTCCGATAGACTTCGGATGGTCGTAGCAGAGAACATAGCGGTCCGCCTCTTTTTCCACGGTCGGTACGGGGAGATAGGGGATGAGGTTTTCGTTTACGGCAATCGGTCCGGCTCCGGGGCCACCCCCACCGTGGGGGGTAGAAAAGGTCTTGTGCAGATTGATGTGAACCACGTCGACTCCCATGTCTCCGAATCGTGTAATGCCCACCAGAGCATTCAGGTTAGCCCCGTCGCAGTAGACCAACCCGCCCTTGGAGTGGACGATCCGGGCGAGTTTGACGATGTCCCGTTCAAAGAGCCCCAGTGTATTGGGGTTGGTCAACATGAGGGCAGCCACCTCCTGATCCATGGCGGCTGCGAGGGCTTCGGAGCTGATCAATCCTCGTTCGTCCGATTTCAGAGACACCGGTTGGTAGTTGCAGAGGGCCGAACTCGCCGGATTGGTACCATGAGCCGAATCCGGGATGATCACCTTTTTCCTGGGAGCCCCTCTTTCAGCGTGAAAGGCCCGGATCATGAGCATACCGGTCAGCTCCCCGTGGGCTCCCGCCGATGGCTGCAATGAGACGCCCTTGAGTCCCACTATCTCGGCAAGCATCTGCTGGAGTTCGTACATGAGCCGAAGGATCCCCTGGGAGAGTCTCTCCCCCTGGTAGGGGTGGACCTGGCAAAGCCCCGGAAGACCTGCAAGGTCTTCATTGATCTTCGGGTTGTACTTCATGGTACACGATCCGAGAGGGTAGAACCCCAAGTCGATACCGTAGTTCCACTGGGAGAGGCGCGTATAGTGGCGGACCACATCCACCTCACTCACCTCTGGGAGGCCCTCGACCTCCTGGCGGAGGAAGTCGGCCGGGATAATATCCTCCAGGGATTTTTCTGGAACACCCGTCTCAGGCAGAGAGTAAGCCCTTCGTCCTGGGACCGACTGTTCGAAGACAAGCGGCTCGTTCAGAACCAGGCCTTGGGTGCCTGGGGTTTCTCGTGACATGATGGCCTCCTTGTCCCTCCATGGCACAGACCGCGAGCCCTGGAGGCGTGCCCGGCGGATTCATCCGACGGCCCTGAGGATCCTGCACATCCGGTCAATGTCTTTCAGGCGGTTGGTTTCGGTCACGCAGACAAGCATGTGGTTCTCTAATTCCTGGGAAAACCTGGCGAGGTCCAATCCTCCCACGATCCCCTCTGCCAGGAGGGCCTCGTGGATCTCCGGGACGGGCTTCTTGCATCTCACCACGAACTCGTTGAATATGGGGACCCGCTGGGTTGTATAGCCCGGAATCTCGGCGATCCTCTCCCTCGTGTAGTCTGCATTCCTCATGTTGATCCGTGCCACCTCCCGGAGTCCCTTTTTCCCAAGGACAGAGAGGTAGATGCTCGCTCTCAGGGCGTTGAGGGACTGATTCGTGCAGATGTTCGATGTTGCCTTTTCTCGCCTGATGTGTTGCTCCCTGGTTGCCAGGGTGAGGACGTATCCTCTTTCTCCCCTGCTGTCGGTCGTCTCACCGACCAGTCGCCCGGGCATTTTCCTGACAAAGCCCTTCCTGGTCGCAAAGATCCCGAGGAAGGGGCCGCCGAACGAGACGGGATTCCCCAGGGATTGACCTTCCCCCACCACGATGTCAGCGCCGTACCTGCCGGGTGGTAACAGAATCCCGAGAGAGATGGGCTCGACCACCGTGGCGATGGCCAACCCCCCTGCATCGTGAAGCCGATCGAAGATCCGTCCGAGAGCCTTTGGATCCTCCGCGACCCCGAAGAAGTTGGGGTTCTGAACCACCAGGCAGCAGGTCCTCTTCGAGATCTCCTCCTCTGCGGTTTTCCAATCGGTTTGGAAATCGCCCGTGAATGGGATCTCTCTGATTCGGACATCTTGGGCCAGGAGGTAAGTCTTGACTACTTCTCGATATTCGGGGTGGACCGTCGACGCGATGAGGATCTCCTTCCGGTCCGTCTTGATCCGCATGGCCATGAGGACGGCCTCGGCAAGCGCAGAGGCCCCGTCGTACATGGAGGCGTTTGCCACTTCCATGTCCGTGAGCAGAGCCACGTAGGTCTGGAATTCGAAGATGGCCTGGAGGGTTCCCTGGCTGACCTCAGGCTGATAGGGGGTATAGGCCGTGTAGAATTCGGAACGGCCGGCAAGGTGTGACACCACAGAGGGAATCCAATGAAAGTAAGCACCGGCCCCGAGAAAGTAGGTCGCCTCATCGGCGTCGGTGTTCTGTCCGGCGAGCCCCTTCAGGTGTTCGTACAGGTCCATCTCGGACAGAGGGCCGGGGATATTCAGAGGCTCTTGGAGCAGCAGCTCCCGTGGAATGTCTGAGAAGAGGTCTCCCACTGAATCGACCCCTATGGTGCTCAGCATCTCCCGGCAAACCTCTTCGGTATTCGGTATGTAGCGCATGACTCCTCCCCCAATCCTTCCGCGGTATCGGGCCGGCTACTGGCTCTCCTCTTCCTCGACCCACTTCTCATAGGCGTCCGGGTCGAGAAGCCCGTCGAGCCCGCCAGAGCCCTCGACCCGGATCATCCATCCTTCTCCGTAAGGGTCTTGATTGATGGGCTTGGGGTCATCCATGAGTTCCTCATGGATCTCCACCACCTTTCCCGAGACCGGTGAGTAGAGGTCTGAGGCCGCCTTGACCGACTCAATGGTACCAAAGGGTTCCGAAGCGGTTACCTCGGAGTCGACAGAGGGCAGCTCCACATAGACGATATCCCCGAGTTTGTGCTGGGCGTAGTCCGTGATGCCCACGGTTACAAGGTCGCCTTCGACCCTCGCCCACTCATGTTCCTTGGTGTATTTGAGATCTTTGGGAATGCTCATAGACTCCTCCTTCCGTACTTTCTCTGCCAGACCCTCGGCCGGGACACCGCACGTGACGAGCCCGAATCGATGGGGCTGCCTGGGCCCTGTTTCCTTGACTTACCAAAAGGGCGTCGGTTCACCTTCAAGACCTTCTCTCACGGGCCGGGTGTCGAGCTCGTCCCCGAGATCGACCTCCACGAAGCTGACCTGGAAGACGTCCTCAAAGTGCCTGCAGACCTGCCTGCGCAGGAGGCCCGAATCGATCGCCTCCCCGAGAATCTCTTCCGCGGAGGTCATTTCTACGGCGGAGAGCCCGCAGGGGTTGATGAGTTTGAAATGGGCCATGTTGGGGGCCTGGTTGAAGGCGAACCCGTGGAAGGATATCCACCTCCTTATGGCGAGACCCACAGAGGCTATCTTCTTGTTTCCCACCCAGACTCCCCGGTTGAGAGATCTCCGAAGAGCCGGAATCCCCAGGTCGTGACAGAGCCGTATGAGCGCCTCTTCTATGGAGAAGACAAAGCCGGGGATGTCTTTTCCGTAGTGCTTCAGAGAGAAGACGGGGTAACCCACGAGCTGTCCCGGTCCATGGTAGGTCACGTCTCCCCCTCTCTCCACGTGGAAGACCTCTATCCCTTCTGCCTGGAGTACCTCCTGAGATGCCCTTATGTTCTCCTCCCTGGCCCGGCGCCCCAGTGTGATGACGGGAGGATGCTCCAGCAGAATCAGCGTGTCCGGGAATCCCCTTTCGATTTTCGCCGATACCACACGCCTCTGGAGGTTCAACGCCTCCCCGTACGGGACCAGGGGATAGCTGGCCAGATAGACCTCTCTTCGGGACATTACCGCCCCCTCCTCTCCTTGCGCCGGCCTCTCCTAGGGGCGCTCCTTCACATACCGGCGGATGGCCTTGAACTGGCTCTCCCCATCGAGCCCTGCTTCTGCCAGGACCTTGTCGGCCTTCCCGCTTCCAAGGTAATGGCCCTTTTGGAAGGGATGGAGTGTCATCTTGCGGCCCCAGTCAGAGCGGATCCACCGATACATGGTGGGGAGGGTAAAGCCGGTGATCCCCATGGCCTCCTCGGAGCGTGCCCTGGGGAACAGGGATTCCTGGTCCGAGGGGGGCAAGAGGGCAAAGAGCTCGGCGCTTGCCACATAGTAGACGTCCAGGTCGATTCCCTCCTTTTCTATCAGTGGAAGGGCCTCTTGGATGAAAGCATAGGCGACTTCGCTTCCCTGAAGCACCACGGTCCCCTCCGGCTTTGCCCTGGCGCCTCGGAGGAGGTAGATCCCGGATTTTGCCTCCCTTGCTGGAGCCAATCCCAGTCCCTCCCGGTCGAGTACCTCTTCGGTCGGCCGCGTGACAAAGGGTGCGATCACCGCGGGACGCCTGTCAAGAGCGGCAGAGACGAGAGGCCAGATCTCCTGGGGATCCCAGGGAGTGAGAGTAATCATCGTGCCCAGGGGAAAGTCTTCCTGGAGAAGCTGGAGAGCCTGGGGGTCGGCGTGGGTAGGTCCGTCCTCCCCTGTTTTGACACCGGCATGGGCACAGATCATCACAAAAGGCCGGTAGGGTTCCTTCACGATGGCCTGTCGTGCCTGGTTGCCGATGGCGTGAAGGCGGGCCGAGATGTGGCCCAGGGGAGCGATGAAGGCGGCGTAGGAGGAACCCACACCGATGTGCCGTCCAAAGGCGGATAGGCCGCTCAGGGTGCCTGTGATGGCATCCTCGCAGATGCCGCCTATCGCCAGGAGGCGCGAACCCGGATTGGTCTTCCGATTGTAATACCCCTCAGGAAAGTCCTCGCCTATGGTGTTGACGCTTGTGGAGCCGAGCAGGTCCGCTGCTGCGGCGAAGATGGCCCCCTTGCTGGCCCTGTTGTAATAGCCGAGAACACGGCCCAACTGGCCTCTGAGGGTCGTTGTCTTCCCGGGGGAGAGGGCGACCTCGCCGGGGACGGCGGAACCCTCTCTTGCCGCTGTTTCGAATACGGCTTCGACGTCAGGGGCATCGGGGCGGGCTCTGCGCTTGCGCCTGTCGAGGCGATCTCTGGCGTCGCGCAGCCTTCCGGCGAGGTCCTCCACCACCTGCCGGTTACCATCCAGAGCCTTTCTTATGGTCGTCAAGGCCTCCCAGAAACACTCCTCTACGACGGCAGCCCTCGTCCCGCCATCGCAGCGTTGTTTGCCCGGTTCACACCGGGGAACCGTCGAACCCGTGGCATCGAGAAAAGGCTGGAGAGCCTCGTAGAAGCCCTCGGTACAGAGATTGTGTCCGGCTCCATGGGACTTCCTTCCCTCGATGCCGTATTTCCAGCCCTTGGTTGTCCGGTAGATAATCGCCGTAGGTTGTCCGTTGCCGATGGTGGCCGCCTTCTGCTGAGCGAGGAAGATCTGCCGGAAGTCCTTTCCGTCGGGAACGAAAATAGTGTTCCAGTCGTGGAGGTAGGCGAACTCCATGGGATTCCACTGGACATAGTCACCAGGTGCATCTCCCTCGCGGCAGACTCGGTTCGAATCGATTGAAGCCTGATTCCAATCCACGTGGAGGATGGCATTGCCCAGGGAAGCCGTCCCTGCAGCGGCCATGGCCTCGCTTACCCGCCCGGGCGTCATCCCCCCTTCACCCTCGACAATGTGGACGCGGGGTGCATCTTCGCCGTAGTAGTCGAGAGCCCCGAAGGCCAGTCCCAGGGAACTTGCCAGACCCACGCCCGACGCACCCGTGGAGAGGCGGAGAAAAGGGGTTGCCGGTGTGGGATGGCCGTCAAGGGGTTTAACGTTGTATTTCAGAAAGAGCGGGGTCTTTGTAATGGGGTTTCGCCGGAAGCCGAGGAGGTCTTCCAGGCGGAGCTGCAGCCGCTCGTCACTGGGGAGGAGTTCGGGGGCTCCCATGCGTACTACCTCGTTGCGCAAGGCCCACATGGCATAGAGGCCCAAGGCCTTGTGACCGGCGGCGTAGGAGATGATGTCCCCGTCGTCCCGGTCCGGGTCGGATACGTCGTAGTCCAACGCGCCGAAGATGATGGCGCTTACGAATCTACCCGAGGATATCGATCCGCCTGGGTGTCCGGAAGTCGGGACGTAATTGTAGAGCATGGCACAGAGGGAGCGGTAGATCAGGTCAAAGCCTTCGAAAGTGTTTGCCTCATCGCTGGATAGAGGTTCGGCCGCCTTTTTGAGCTCCTCCCCGATGTCGATGTAGACGGCGCGCCTCGGCCCGAATGCCAATGTCATGGTATCCTCCTTTCGCCCTCATGCGGCGACCCGCTCTATTCCGGCCGGCCTGCCGATTCTTGCCCAATGCTTTCGGGTCACCGTGTTTTTTTCCCGCACTACACACCGGGTGTGATCGCGTCGGATCCACCTCGAGGGGATTCAAAACAGGTGTTCTCCCTCTTTGATGAACCCCTCGAACCCCTTCTTGTCCTTTGCCGCCGCCTCGATCCTCCTCACCCCTTCCTTCAGGGACTCGATGTCCGTGGCCGTGGAGAGCCTGAGGTAGTGCTTGCCCTCACTGCCGACGACGCCGAAGGAACGGCGGTCCATGGTGGCCACTCCATGGCGGTAAAGGGCAAACATCTGGAACATGGTGGATGGACTGGTTCTCTTCTTTGTCTCCGGGGGGAGTTTCTCATAGGCGTCGATGATACCCAGATCCGCGCAGACACCGCCGATATTGGGAAAGACATAGAAGGCCCCCTCAGGCTTGTTGCAGTGGATACCCTCGATCCGGTTGAGTGCCTCCACCACTACATCCCGCCGCTTCTCAAATTCCGCGACCATGGCCGCGATGATTCTCCTGTTTTCTTCATTGTCGAGGGCCTCTCTACCGGCCTCCTGGATGAACGGGGGCGTGCAGGAGATGAGGTTGATGTTGAGCTGGCGAAACACCATGGCCTCTTCCACGGTGGGCAGGACCGCATATCCCAGGCGCCAACCGGTCATGGCAAAGGACTTGGAATGGCCGCTCTCAAGAATCGTATTGTTGGCCATGTCCGGAATAGAGACGATGCTTTCGTGCTCCTTTCCGTCGAAGATGATATCCTCATAGACCTCATCGGAGTAGATCCGAATGTTGGGATCGGCCCGGTCCTTGACGACCCGCGCAATGCCGGCAAGATCCTCTCCGGTCAGTACCCCGCCGGTGGGGTTTGAAGGGGAGTTGATGATCAGGATCTTTGTCCTCGGTGAGATGAGCCGCTCCAGATCTGCCGCATCGAAGCGAAACCCCTTGTCTTCCTCCAGGTGGAGTGGAACGGGCACGGCACCCACGAAGGTCACCCATGATTCGTAGATGGGAAACCCGGGACTCGGGTAGATCACCTCGTCTCCGGGGTTCACATAGGTCATCATGGTATAGGAGATGGGCGGCTTTGCCCCGGTGGTGACTACCACCTGACGGGGATCGACGGTAATACCCCTGGTCTTCAGGAGATGCCGGCAGATACTCTCGCGCAGGGGAAGGATACCCTGGGGGTCCGTGTAGTGGGAGTTTCCCGCCCGGATGTTCTCGATGGCGACTTGGTTGATGTTTTCGGCACTGTTGAAATCCGGTTCCCCGAGATTCAACTTTACCACCTTCATTCCCTGCTGCTCGCACCGACGGATGTCGTCTCCGATCTTGAAGGCGTTCTCCGTGCCGAGGTTTTGGATCCTGTCTGCATAGAGATTCATGACTGCTGCCCTCCTCGGAAAAGTCTATGGGTTGCCCCTACAAAAAAATAGGAGCAGAATTTTTCGTTCTGCCCCTGTCTCTGTTACCTGAGAGATTACCCCTTTGCTTCGAGGGCTTACCCCTTCGGTGTCCAGGCCACGGGCCTGGAGCTTTCCAGGAGACTCCAGAGTCCCAGTCCTTTTGCCTGAGAGTTTCAGCCTTTTCCATTACGGCCTTGCCCCTTCGGCGCCCGCGTCACGCGGATCTCTCCTGGCGACTCTGTTTTGACAAGATCTATCTTGACATATTTTCCCCTCGGAGGCAAGGGGAAAGATTGGTGGAGTTTCCTGAATTTTCGGCCCAAGATTCTTGCAAGTATATGACTTCACGATCTTTTTTTGTCTTGGCAGGAGAACACCCTTGTCCCCTCGCTCCTGAGCTCACGCGGTGACCCTATCAAGGTTCGCGGGTGGGGAATTCCTGCCCCTTCCCCACGAACACGACCTTTCCCCTTCCCGCTCACCCTTGATGGGTACCCCACCGCTTCCGCAATGTCGCTCGGAGGCA
>JAFDHF010000086.1 GCA_019308905.1 Deltaproteobacteria bacterium | reverse complement strand
CCTCGAGTTGGCACACTCAGAGAGCCAACACCGGAACTGATCGTTCAGATCCTCCAGGTTTCCAAAGGTTCTACCGAGGAAGAAGTCTCGACGAATATAGCCAATGGGCCGCTCCACCTTGCCTTTTGTTTTTGCCCGATAGGGTCGACAGACCCTGGGCCTGAACCCATAGTGGTTGGCCAAAGCCATCAGGGCTGGGTGAAAGACCAAATCTCCACCGGGCTCTGTCCCCAATACGACGGTTTTCATCCGGTCATAGAGAACCTCCTCAGGGACACCTCCAAAAGCCTCAAAGGCTCCAAGGTGCCCGACCAAGACGCTGTGCAGATTCTGAGAGAGGAAATACCTGCCTGACATACTCCTTTACCATGGTGTAGCCCCCTGGATAACCGAGCTCCCTGATCTCCCGAAACAGACGGACCGCCGTCAGAGCCGGGTAGGCCTCCAAACGGGCCCTCACATAACCCCTCCATGGCCCGACCTTACTCACGCCCCTCTTCCTCGGCCCATAGCAGGGAGGCTCTGCCCCCCTCAAATACTTCCTCACCGTCTTTCGGTCTATCCCCAGTTCCCTGGCTATGGCACTGATAGTGTAACCCTTCTGCCTCAAATGACCGATCATTCCGTATTCTCCCAAGTCGATCATCTCCGGTTCCCCCCCCCGTCCAAAATCTCCTACTCCAGGGGAGAACCCTACCCCATACCCCAACTCCCTTCACCCTCTACCTGGGGAATTTTCAACCGCCACTTCTGGGGATTTTACCACCGGCGATGACATTGGGGGGCGCTTTTGCCATCCCGTTGGATCTGGAGCCGGTTTTGGCTGGAGAGGATGAGGTAGCGGCTGGGAGTCGACTCATGGAGCGGCTTTTGAGAAGGTATCCCAAGGCCTTTGATGTGGTGGTGGTTGATGGGTTATATGGACGGCCACGTTTTATCGAGCCGTTAGGAGACCACTCCAAACACATCGTCTTTGTTCTCAAGGGGAACAACTCCGATCTCCTAGAGGATGCGGGGGGACTATTTAGGAGTCAAGCTCCTTGTGTCAGCAAGCAGGGTTCGGTTCTTTATGAGCGCTGGGACGAGGAGGGGTTTGATCGGTGGCCGGAGATCGGTCCCCTTCGAGTTGTACGTTCTTTGGAGACCAAGGCCAACGGGGTTGACAGTTCTGACTGGTACTGGTGTACGAGTTTGCCAAGGGCCATTGTGCCGACCGAGACGGTCTGTCGGATCGGACACAAACGCTGGGAGATAGAGAACCAGGGGTTCAATGTTCTGGTCACCTACTATGGTCTTGATCACTGCTTCAAGCATCACCCCACGGCGATTGTGGCTTTTTCGCTGATCTGTTTTGTTGCCTACATGCTGTTTCAGATGTTCTACTACCGCAATCTGAAAATCCCTCTATCTCGCCGAGGCTCCATGCATTACGTGAGCCAGATGTTTGTTCAAAGTCTTCATGAGATGCTCCAACACTCTGCCCACCTAAAACCCGATTGACCCTGCCCAAGCCCGACTACCTGGACCACTAATTACCAGCCATAGCTCCTTGCCCACAGAGGGCCAACGATCCACCTCGGCCTTGTCACCGATTGCGGCCATGTAAGGCACAAGCTAAAACTCCAAAACCTCGGGTCTACGACTCTCCACCACCCTTCAAACCAGAAAATCCTCCTCCAATTCAGGACCTTATCCAAAACAAATAACGTAAATGCGGAATTGCTGTCTCCACGGGAAAACTGTTGACCCTCGACGTACCACAGTGATACTATTATGGCCTCCTTGAAAGAAATTGTTGCAACGCGTACCTTCTTTCTATCGTTGTTGGAAACTCGAAGGGTATTTGAGAGGGCTCGAAAGCTTCACGGGTGGGCACGTCCCCTCAGAGGCCCAGATGCTGTCTGTGGCGAGGGCATTTTTCTTGAGAAAATCCGCTGAAAGAGGAGGCAAAAGATGATCGGTTTCTTGGAGGTCTTCAAGCGCAGTCAGACAGGGCCTTACATCTCTGAAATGGACTTTGACCTAGGTTTTGACAGTGAACTAAGAGAAATAATAATGAAATACGGAATCAAGTACGATCCGGAAAACCCCATTCCGAATAATGATCAACTGGCAGATGATCTTTTTCAGGCGGGGCTCGAGTTTTACGAGAGAGTCGGGACCTTCTGCGTCGATTCGCAGCGGATCATCAAGTTCACACGAGAAGAAATCCTGGAGGCCCTGGCCACGGCGCCGACAAACAGCGTATTCGGCGAAGGCAAGGACGCCAAGCCCATGCCCGTGCGCCCGCCGGAAAGCGACCTGCCCCCCTGGTGCTTTGTAGGAGCTGTTGGCGCCGCCTGCACCGACGAATACCTGCTGTCCACCCTGGTCGAGGGATACGGCCTGGTCCCCATGGCCGACTCCATCACCACTCCGTCCCTCAAGACGATAAACGGCATGACGGTGGTGGTCAATACGCCTCTGGAGATCCTCGCCTGCATCCGGACGGTTGAGCTTTCCAGATCCGCCTTGAGAAAGTCCGGGAGGCCCGGCCTGCCCATAACCAACTCCATCGCTTCGGCCGTGACCGATGCCTCCAAGATCGCCGGGAGCCAGTTTGGGCTGAGACCGTCGGATGGATGGGTCATGGGCTCCATGGCCGAGATGAAAATCAACTACCAGCGGATGAACGAGATCGCCTATGTACTGAGTCTGGGAGGGAATATCCTCTCCGAAACCTCGCCGATGCTGGGAGGATACTGCGGAGGGCCTGAAGGGGTTGCCGTCGCCAACGTTGCTTACCACTTCCAGGCTATGATGGTGCAGAGGGGGGTACTCCACCTCAGCTTTCCCATCCAGTTCAAGCACGCCTGCAATACCTCCCGAGACGTGTTATGGGCCATAAGTCTGAGCAACCAGGCCATCTCCCGAAACAGCAGGTTCCCCCTCATCACCATCGAGATCCTTTCAGCAGGTCCCGGCACTGAGATGTGTTTCTATGAAAACGCGGCCCAACTGATCACGGATCTCGTCTCAGGAGGCAGCTTCGAAGGGCCCGGGGTGGGGAAAAACGCCCATGTTGATCATCAGAATCCCTGGGAGGCGAGGTTCTCCACCGAGGTCGCCTACGCCACCCTCGGTATGAAACGGGACACGGCCAACGAGATCGTGAAGGATCTCCTGAGCAGATACGAGTCGAAAATCCCAGAGGCTCCCGTGGGAAAGCGCTTCCAGGACTGTTTCAATGTCGAAACCCTGGAGCCGACCGCCGAGTATCTCGACCTTTACGGAAAGGTACGAGAGGAGATGAGAAAATATGATCTGAAATTCAGGTACTGAACCGGGCTTCGCCTATCACCCTCACCTTTGGAGCAACGAATCATAACGGAGCTGGACGGAAAGGAGACCCCGATGAAAAGATGGGTTACAAGGGAGCTCGCCTCGTATGCGGTGGAGAGATCCTTTGAGGACTATCCCGCACGGGTCGTCGAGAAGGCGAAACTCTTCGTTCTCGACAGCATCGGCTGCATGTTCGGGGGCTGCCAGACAGGTCTCGGAAGGGCTATTATGACACCCGTCAAGAACATGGGAGGGAGCGAAGAGGCCACCATAGTGGGCGGAGGGCTGAAGGTCCCTACGATTCAAGCTGCCTTTGTCAACGGGACCACTGCCAATGCCCTCGACTACGACGACACGCTCTTCGGGATCGGCCATCCCGGAGCTTCGATCATTCCCGCCGCCCTGGCCATGGGAGAGTGGAAAAAGGCGTCTGGCAAAGAAGTCATCAATGCCATCCTCATCGGCTACGATGTGGCCGACCGCATAGGAAAAGCGATCCAGCCCTCCTACGAGAGGCTTCAAAAGGTCTGGGGCGTGGGAACCTGGCAGACCTTTGGTGCCGTCGTCTCTGCAGGCAAGATTCTGGGCTTTGATACTGAGCGGATGCTCGACGCCTTCGGTGTAGCGGGAGCGACAGCACCGCTCCCGAACACCCAGAAATGGGGGTGGGACATGGAGGAGCGGCCGATCCATTGGGTCAAAGAGCCCACTGGATGGCCCGCCTGGACAGGGGCGACAGCGGCGGTCCTCGCTTCCCACGGGTTTGTCGGAAACAGGCACATACTGGATGGGGAGAACGGATTCTGGATCATGGCAGGATCGGACCGGTGCGATTTTGATGGGATGACAAGGGGACTGGGAACTGAATACGAGGTGGACGACATCGCGATCAAACCCTATTCTTCGTGCAGGTGGCAGCACGCTGCCCTCGACTGCGTCAGGGAACTCAAGGAGCAACACGGCTTGAAGGCAGAAGAGGTGGAGGAGGTGACCGTCCATTCCTTTGCCTGGGTGAAAAGACAGGAGATATACGGGCCTGCAGGCATGGTGGATGCCCAATTCAGTCTGCCCTATACCGCGGCCATGGTCTTGATGGGGCAGAGGCCCGGGCCCGCCTGGTATACGGCCGAGAACCTTGAAAGCAAAGAAGTATTGGGAGTCTCGAGAAAGGTCAGGGTCGAAATAGATCCTGACATCGACAGGGCTTATTTCGAAAAGGATAGGATAGCCGCCAGGGTCACCATCGTCAGGAGGGACGGGACCGGACTCGAAAAATACGTGGAGATCCCGAGGGGAGATCCTCTCAATCCCTTGACGATGGAAGAGGTAGAGGACAAGTTCAGAGACCAGGCCTCCTACAGCCTCGAGGAGCAAGAGATCGAGTCCGCCATCGAAAAAATACAAAACCTTGAAGATATCAAGGACATATCGGATCTGACGGCCTGTCTTGGCGGTCACTGATGACCGAGACGCTGGCATCGGATCCTGTTTATCCTCCAGGAATAGTCCCCGGAACCAGGGTGAGGGATCCTTAGAACCCAGAGGGTGGATCGGTGCAGATGGCGTTCTATTGCCCGCCTTTTCCGGAGGAAAGGGACGGCTGAGGCAAGCCCCAAGTGAAAGACGATAGAAATCGGGAATCTCCGTATTCTTCGGGAGTCAAGGAAGGAGGGTTGAAAAAAAAATGATCAGTCTCTACGAGGTGATCGACCGGGTCATGACCGGCAGGTACTGTTCGGAAAGCGAGTTCGACATGGAGATCCTCGTTCCCAGGATCCGGGAGCTTGTTTCCAAGTACAAGATCAAGTATGACCCCGACAACCCCATCCCGTCAGATGACGGCCTGGCCGACAGGGTGTTTCAAGCGGGTTTTGAACTCTTTCGCGATGTGGGGGTCTACTGCCCTGACACGGAACGGATCCTCCGCTTCAGCGAGGAAGAGCTCTGCGAAGCCCTCGCCCAGGCCCCCTCTGCCCCTGTTTTCGGGGAGGGAAAGGATGCGAAGGCCCTTGTCGCAAGAAAACCGGAGAGCACGGCCCGTCCTTGGTGCTTCATAGGCGCCGGCGGAGCGGCCGTATCCAATGAGGAACTCTTCGCGAGCATAGTGGAAGCCTATGCCGGTTTCATGCCCCTGGCAGACTCCATAACGGCCCCTTCCATCGTCTCGATAAACGGACGGACCGTAAGGACCGGTTCTCCACTCGAGGTTCTTGCATCCATCCGGGCGGTCGTCCTGGGCCGCGAGGCACTGCGCCGGGGTGGTCGGCCGGGCCTTCCGATCATGAATTCGATTGCCAATGCCGGAACAGATACTGCCAAGATCGCCGGGACCCAGTTCGGCTTGAGACCGTCGGATGGATGGCCTGTCGGACATACGGCCGAATTGAAACTGGAATATCAGCGCTTCAACGAGATCGCCTTTCTTACCACCTTCGGCGGCCACATCTGTGCTGAGACCGCCCCGATTCTCGGTGGTTACTGTGGAGGACCGGAAGGAACAGCGGTTACCAACGTGGCCTATCACCTGAGCGGGATCATCACCATGAGGGCCTCTCTGCACCTCACCTTCCCCACCCATTTCAACTACGGCTGCACCACTACCCGGGACGTGACCTGGGCCGTGAGTGTCAGCAACCAGGCTATCAGCCGTAACAGCCATTTTCCCCTTCTGGTCATAAGCTACGCGGCAGCCGGGCCGATGACGGAGATGGTCTACTACGAAATCGCCTCGGCCATCACCACCACAGTCGTATCGGGAGGGTCCATCGAATTCGGGGGTGTTGCAAAGGCGACCCATGTGGACCATTTCACCCCCATGGAACCCCGATTGGCCTCGGAAGTGGCCCATCGGGTAGTTGGGATGACCCGTAAGGAGGCCAACGGAATCGTGAAGAAGCTGCTTGAAAGGTACGAAGGCAATCTGGCCAGCCCTCCTCTCGGGAAGAAGTACGCCGAATGCTGGGACGTCGCCAGGAGGGTACCGGGCAAGGAGTACGTCGATTTCGACAGGAAGATGAGGAAGGAACTCTCGAATCTGGGTATTCCCCTCTGATTCGTTCGGGGAGGTGAGTCGACCTTTTTCATTGCAGACCAACCAGTTGCCGCTGAGAGATGCCCCGGAACGAACACCACCGAGTTTCCGGTCTACCTGTATTGCCGAAGGGAGGTTTACAACTGGTCGGAAGAATCGTTCAAGAAACGGAAGGGCCGTTTTCCAGTTGCACTTGACCAACAAGAAGGAGGATTCGATGGTTACGGCAAGAGTCTTTGAAGAGTTGAAGGAGGCAATTCTGGAACTCGACGAGGAGAAAGTCCAAAAGGTGGCCAATGATCTTGTCGCCCAGGGAATCGATCCTGTTGAGGGTATCGAAAAGGGACTCTCCCAGGGGATGACGATCATCGGCGACAAGTTCAACCGCGGGGAAGTCTACCTGCCCGAGCTGATCCGTGCGAGCAATACCTTCAATGCGGCCATGAAGATCCTCGAGCCTGAAATCCTGAAGCGAGGAGAGGAAAGAACCAGGCGTGGAACCGTCATCCTGGGGACGGTCAAGGGAGACATTCACAAAATCGGCAAGGACATTCTCGCCATGTTGATGAAGACCCGGGGCTTTGAAGTCTACAACCTCGGTGAGGACGTTTCCATGTCCACTTTTCTCAAACAGGCTGCCGAACACTCGGCTGACATCATAGGCATGTCGTCCCTCTTGACAACCACCATGCCCGGCCAGAAAGAGGTGATCGAGCTCCTGAAAGAGACGGGGGTTCGGGATAGGTACATCGTCATGGTGGGCGGGGGACCGGTCAGCGCCGAATGGGCAAAGGAGATCGGGGCCGACGGTTATGCCGAGACCGCCGAGGAGGCCGTCAGCCTGGCCGATGAGCTCATGTCCGGCAAGAGGTAGAAAGGATTTGATCTTCGATATCGTCGTAAAGAACGGGAAGATCGTCGATGGCACCGGTAACCCCTGGTACTATGCCGACATAGGTATCAAAGGGGGGAGGATCCGCGGCATAGGCCGATTGGAGGCGGCCGGCGGCGCGTAACAAGGGGCGACACTTTCTGCTTCAGCCACATCCGAGGGAAAGGCGTTGCTGTCGTCGATGCGGTCGAGGAGGCAACCTCATGAAGACAAACCCCGGCGTCAGGGTCTGCAAGGTGGGCGGCTCCCCTTTCGAAAGGGGAGTACAGTACGGCACTGCCTGTTCAGACCTTATCCAGAGGAATCTGGAGATCTACAGGTCGTGGTTCGTCCAGGTGGGTGGAGTGGACGAGAATCGATTGTCTTCTTTCGTGAGAGCAGCCACCCAAAGCATCCACGATTACGACCCGGACATAGCCGAGGAGATTCGCGGTATAGCTCAGGGCAGTGGGACAAGCCTTGAGGATATCGTCGCCCTCAACAGCCGCACCGAAATAGGGTATGCCCTCCGGGGAGAATGCACGGCTGTCGGGCTTGACCCCGTGCGGAGCGATACCGGGAACGTGCTGCTGGCCCAGAACTGGGACTGGCTTCCGAGCCTGGCAGAAGGGACGGTTCTCCTCGAAGTTGAACAGCCCGGCAGACCTACGGTGTTGACCCTTACCGAGGCCGGGCTGGTTGCAAAAATAGGGATCAATTCCCAGGGCATAGGGCTCGCCGTCAATCTCCTGGATTGCGGTTACGGCGGGAAGGGGGTCCCCTTCCACGTGCTGTGCCGAGGGGTCCTCAACAGCAGATGCCTCAGCGACTCCCTTGTTGCAATCCTCCGGTCAGCATGTGCGGGTTCGAGCAATCTCATGATCGCAAGCGCACAGGGAGAACTCATCGACATCGAGCTCGTGCCTGACGGCTTCTGCGAGATTCTGCCCCATGAGGGTCTGCTGCTCCATACGAACCATTTTCTCACACATGTGGGCCCAAAGGATGACCGCTTCAAGAGGCTCTATCCGGACACGATAACGAGACTGGCCCGGGCCAGATTCCTCCTCTCCCAGCAGGCAAGAATCTCTATAGAGGGCCTGTGGTCGGTCCTCTCTGACCACGTCAACTACCCCGACTCGATCTGCTGCCACCCCAACCCCGGACAGGACGAGATGCACCAGTCCCGCACCAATGCAAGCATCATCATGGATTTCGCCGGGAGAGAACTCCACCTGAGAGCAGGACCGCCGTGCTCCCGTCCGACCGAAATCCTCGAATTTCCAGAGGAAAAGTGAGACCTGCCCCCTCAAGGTTCGGGACTCAGAAATCAAGATGGCACGCCACCAGGTGGCCCGGCTCCACCTCCCTGAGGAGAGGTTCCTCCGAGCGACACCGTTTCTCCACATACGGACACCGTGTATGAAAACGGCAGCCCCCAGGCGGGTTTATGGGGCTCGGCACATCGCCCTCAAGGACCGCGATCTCGTGGCCGGCCCTGGGATTCGGGATGGGCACGGCCGCGAGAAGGGCCCTGGTATATGGATGGAGAGGCCTGGTAAAGAGGCTCTTCTTTTCGGCGATCTCCACGACCTTCCCCACGTACATCACCGCGATCCTGTGGCTGATATGTTTGACCACTGCCAGGTCGTGGGAGATAAAAAGATAGGTGAGGTGAAATTCTTCCTGCAGATCCATGAGGAGGTTGATAACCTGGGCCTGGATCGAAACGTCCAGGGCCGAGACCGGCTCGTCGGCAACGACGAGGCTCGGGTTCAGGGCGAGAGCCCTTGCTATTCCGATCCGCTGCCTCTGTCCTCCGGAAAACTCGTGGGGGTGTTTGGACATATCCTCACGGCGGAAACCTACACGGCTCAACAGGGCCTCGACCCGTTCCTCCTTCTCCTTGCCTCTGGCGAGGCCGTAGTTCTCGAGGGGCTCTCCCACGATCTCTCTGGCCGACAAGCGGGGGTTCAGGGAAGAGTACGGGTCCTGGAAAATGATCTGCATCTCACGACGGGCCGCCCGGAGCTCCTCTCCCTTGACATGGGTGATATCCTTCGATTTCAGCCTGATGGTACCCGCCGTGGGTTCGATCAATCTCAGAACGGTCTTGCCCACCGTGGTCTTGCCGCACCCGCTCTCCCCCACGAGGCCGAGCGTTTCGCCGTGTTCAATCGTGAAAGAGACCCCGTCCACAGCCAAGACCTGGCCAACAGGACGAAACAGCACTCCGCCCCGGAGGGCGAAGTACTTCTTGAGATCTCTCACCTCCAGGATAGGCTCTGTCTCCCTGCCGGCAAGCATGTCCGGCGCAGCTTCAGCCATGGGAATCGGACCTCACACGTTCGGTCTCCCAGCAGGCGACCCAGTGGCCCGGAGCCTTCTCTACGAGGGGCGGCGCCTCCCGCCTGCACCGATACCTGACAAAACCGCATCTCGGTGCAAAGGGACACCCTACGATGTCTCTCCTCAAGGAGGGGACGATGCCGGGAATTTCGTCGAGACGCACGTCTTTCTCTGCCCCTGGCGCTTCGTCGATACGCGGGATGGAGGCCATGAGACCCTGGGTGTACGGATGCATGGGTTGCTCAAAAAGCTCGCACACCGGGGCCTCTTCCACCTTGAGGCCCACGTACATGACTAGAACCCTCTCAGCCACCTCCGCAATAACGCCCAGATCGTGAGTGATCATGATGATCGCCGTCTCGATTCTATCCTTGAGCTGCTGCATGAGTTTCAAGATCTGGGCCTGGATGGTAACGTCCAGGGCCGTGGTCGGTTCATCGGCGATCAGGACTTTCGGGTTACACGAAAGGGCCATGGCTATCATTGCGCGCTGGCGCATACCACCTGACATTTGATGGGGATACTCCCGTGCCCGCCTTGCAGGCTCAGGGATGCGAACCAGTTCCAGGAATTCCACCACCCTTTCAAAGGCCTCTTTCTTCGAAAGCCCCTGATGGAGCATCAGGGATTCGGCGATCTGAAAGCCCACAGTCAGCACCGGATTGAGGGAAGTCATCGGTTCCTGGAATATCATGGAGATCTCGTTGCCCCGGACCTTGCGCATCTCTTCCTCAGGCAGGGCGAGGAGGTTGCGGCCTTCGAGATTGATCGTCCCGCTCTCGATGCGGCCCGGCGGCTGGGGGATGAGGCCCATAATCGAAAGGGCCATGACACTCTTGCCGCAACCGGATTCTCCCACTACCCCCAGAGTCTCGCGGCGATTCAAGTAGAACGACACCCCGTTGACAGCCCGCACCACACCATCCCTGGTGTAGAACCGAACCCTGAGGTCGTCCACCTCAAGGACGGGGTTGTCAGACAATGACGGTTTAGCCATAGCAGGAGTCACAGGGCTGCCTTGTCATCACCTCACATCTGCCGTGCCAGCCGTGGATCCAACATGTCTCGCAGGCCGTCACCCATCACGTTGACCGCAAGCACGGTCAGGGTCAGGAAGGTGCCGGGGAAGAAGATAATCCAGGGTGCCAGTTGGAAGTATACCCGCCCGCCGGCCATGATGTTGCCCCAACTGGGGATTTCAGGAGGCGTGCCCGCTCCGATGAAACCGAGAAGGGCTTCCATGATCACAGCCTCTGCGAAGGCGTAGGTCACCTGCACGAGGAGCGCAGCCATGGTGTTGGGCAGAATGTGACGGAAGAGCATCTTCGGAACACGCGTGCCGATAGAGACCGCAGCCTCCACATAGGGCTGCTCCCGGATGGTCAGCACTATGCTTCTTACCAGGCGAGCCACGCGGGGCACCTGGGGGATCGCGATGGCCATTACCACGTTTTCGATACTCGCACTGGTGATGGCAACCAGGGTAACTGCGAGCAGAATATCCGGGATGGCCATCAAGCCGTCCATAAGTCGCATGATGATCGAATCGAGGGTGCGGCTGTAGCCGGAGATCAATCCAACCAGCAAGCCGACGACACTGGCCAGTATGGCCACACTTATGCCCACCGTCAGGGAGATCCGGCCCCCGTGGAGCGTGCGGCTGTAGATGTCACGTCCGAGGTTGTCCGTACCGAACCAGTGCTCTCCCGAGGGCGGTCTGAGACGGTCGATCGGGTTGAGCGCCAGGGGATCGGAGCTGATATAGGGAGATGCCAGGGTCAGGCCCACCATCAGGATCAAGACCATCCCTCCCCCGACCACCGTGGGGTTGCGCCGCGCAAAATCCCAAAACCGGGCCCATGGCCCGGCTCCGGCATCGAGTTGTGCCTCCTCAAGGAGAATGTCACCCGGTTGTGCAACCATTTACCCTTGCCTCTTGTCTAGTACTGGATACGGGGATCCAGAAACGTATAGGAGATGTCCACAATCAGGTTGACCAGGAGGTATATGCCCGAGAACATCAGTGTGATCCCCTGGATCACGGGATAGTCCCGGGCCAGAACGGAGTCCACCACCAGCCGCCCGAGGCCCGAGATGTTGAAGACGCTTTCGGTCACCACCACACCGCCGATGAGCAGGGCGATACCCACCCCTATGATGGTCACAATCGGTACCGAGGCGTTCTTCAAAGCATGCCGCAGCATGACGACTCCGGCACTGAGGCCCTTGGCGTGAGCCGTACGGATGTAGTCCTCGGCCAATACCTCAAGAAGGCTGGCCCGCGTGATCCTTGCAATGAGGGCCGCGTAGATCAGACCCAAGGCGAGGCTCGGCAGGGTGATGCTCCGGAGAAAGGGCAACAACCCCTCTCTGATACTGACAAAGCCCTGTACCGGGAAAATCGGGATGTGGATGGAAAACCCGAAGATCAGTATGTAGGCGATCACAAAAACAGGGATGGAAAACCCCAGCACCGCAAAGATCATCACCACATAGTCTATCCAGGTCCCTGCCTTCCACGCCGCCAGGATCCCCATGGGCACTGCCAGGAGAACAGCCACCAGCATGCTCGCCACGGCAAGGGAGAGGGTGGGTTCCATCCGCTGGCCGATAAGCTTTGTAACCGGCATTTCTGAAAAGATCGAATCGCCCAAATCCCCGTGTGCGACTCGCCAGATCCACTTGCCGAACTGGACGTGCATGGGCTCGTTCAGGCCGAGTTTCTGCCTGATCCGCTCGATGTCCTTCGGCATGGCGTAGTTTCCCGCAATCACCGCCGCCGGATCACCGGGTGCAAGGTGAAGGAGAAGAAAAACAAAGACGACTACCACCCCCGCAACGGGGATGGTAGCCAGCAGACGTCTAACAATATATGCCCACATCCGCCTCTTCGTCCTCTTGCGGAATCAAGAACCGGACCTTCCTCCCCTTACTTCTTGCTCACATTCCAGAACAGGGGCACCGGGCTCTTCACAAGACCCACCAGGCGGTCGGCGCGGTAAGCAACCGGCTGGTAAACGGTTCCCAGAGGCACATATGTCACTACCTCGAATGCACGCTTCTGGATCGCCCGGGCGATCTCCTTCTGTTTCTCCACGTCCGGTTCCCT
>JAFDHF010000085.1 GCA_019308905.1 Deltaproteobacteria bacterium | reverse complement strand
ACTTTCAGGAACCCCATCTAAGATTTGTGGAGTCTTCCGAGTTTTCGGCCGGGGATTCTTGCAAGTATATGACTTCACGATTTTTTCCTGTTTTGGCAGGAGAACACCCTTGTCACCTCGCTTCTGAGCTCACGCGGTGACCCTGTCAAGGTTGGCGGGTGGGCAGTTCCTGCCCCGTCCCCACGAACACGACTGACGAACACGACTCACGAACACGAATCACGAACACGAATCACGACTGACGAACACGACCTTTCCCCTCCCCGCTCACCCTTGATGGGTACCCCACCGCTTCCGCAATGTCGCTCGGAGGCAAGGGTGTTTTCCAAAAGTCAGGAAACTCCACTAAGATTTTGGTTGACATGTCGTGTCTTTTTGAGCCAAAATAGCATGGATTCAGGCTGCCTTGGCAAATCCCGGCAGGGAGGGGTGGCACCCCTGGACGGGAAAGGGGCGGTCACACAATCGAGGATTGTTTCTGAAAGGAGGTGAGGGGGGACCTTCCAGAGGAACCTTGTGACAGGTCTTGAGACGTTTGTCGGTCTCAGCAACCGCATTTACGGAACCATTTGGAACGGACAGGAGGGCTAGACATGAGAACGGGCAGAATGATCCTTTTATGTGCTGTCATCGTGGGCCTGGCTTTTGTCCCGGCAAAGGGCTTTGCCAGAGAGACCCTGGTCTACGGCACCACGGAGAAGGTCATTGATATGGATCCAGCAAATGCCTACGATTTTCACACGTGGGAGATATTTTACAATATATATCAAGGCCTTCTGAAGTATCCTCCGGGCGAGACGAACCTCGTCCCGGGGCTTGCCGAATCTTACGACATCAGTGCCGACGGCAAAGAGTACACCTTCCATCTCAGAAAGGGACTGAAATTCACCGACGGTACCCCCTTTGACGCATATTCGGTGAAATGGTCGATCGACCGAGTCATGGCTCTCAAAGGGGATCCTTCCTGGCTGGTTACGGACTTCGTGGACAGAGTGGAGTTGGTGGCGAGGCTCGATCCGAAGAAGGGAATGGTAGTGGACAAATACGCGGTGAGGTTCATTCTCAAGAATCCTGTGGCCTACTTCCCCTCCTTGGTTGCCTCTGTACCGTACTATCCGGTCAACCCCAATGTCTATCCGAAAGATAGGATCATTCGGGATCCATCAGAATTGGAGGGGGGGCAACTTGTCGGTCTCGGGCCGTACAAGGTGGTTTCCTTCAAGAGGGACGAAGAGATCGTTCTTGATAGAAACCCGAAATTCTACGGTGAGAGGCCGAGAAACGATCGGATCGTGATCCGGTATTTTGCGGATGCCACTACCATGCGGCTCGCCCTGGAAAAGGGGGAGATAGATTTTGCCTTCAAATCCTTCAACCCCTCGGACATCACGGATCTCGAAAAATCAGACAAGATCCAGACCGTAAAGGCCCAGGGGCCCTATATCCGGTACATATGTTTTCTCACGGATACACCTCCATTCAATGACAAGATTCTCCGCCAGGCAGTAGCGGCCGCCATCAACAGGCCTCCCCTGTTGGAGAAGGTCTTTCTAGGCCAGAATGCGCCCCTGTATTCGATGGTGCCCATGGGCATGTGGTCTCACATCGATGCCTTCAAAACAGCCTTCGGGGACGGGAACATTGCCAAGGCCCGAGAGCTGCTGGCCTCCAGAGGTTACAGCGAGAGTAACCCTCTCACTTTTGATTTCTGGTATACTCCCAGTCACTACGGCGACACAGAGGTGGATCTGGCAGCGGTTCTCAAGGCCCAGTTCGAGGCGACTGGGATGATGAAAGTCAATGTCAAATCGGCCGAATGGGCCACTTATAGAGACAACTGGGCAAACAAGGTGATGCCTGCCTGGCTGCTGGGCTGGTATCCGGATTATATCGATCCGGACAACTATACCAGTGCTTTTGCCGGAACAGCCGGTTCAAAGGGGCTGGGAATCCACTTCTCCAATCCCGAGTGGGATAAGAAGTTCGTCGAGGGCCAAACCGTGACGGACATGGCGAAGAGAACCGCGATCTATCAAGAGATCCAGAGAATGTGGACCGACGAGGTGCCGACGGCCCCCATATTTCAGGGAACCCTCTATCTCTTTGCGCAGAAGAACATCGAAGGTCTTCTCCTTTCGCCGACGTTGCAGTTCAACTACGGCCCGATCCACCGGGTGAAATAGCCTGCATTACAAGGGGCAGGTCCTGGCATCTGATAGAGTTTCGAGGGGCAATCCGTCCTTGTCCCTTGCGGCGGCATGACAAAGCCTGAGGTTGGAAGACAGATCGGTTCAAATGCCAGGACCGACCCTTCAGCCGGAGACCTATGGGAAGCCTCACAAGATACGTGGTGACCAGGATAATCCTCACGATCCCCATGGTCTTTATCCTATTGAGCATCGTCTTTGTCGTGCTCCGAGTCATGCCGGGCGATCCGGTCTCTTCCATGCTGGGCGGTCATGCCCCGGAAAAGGTCATTGAGAAGAAGAGGGAGGAACTCGGTCTCAACCGCCCCCTGGCTGTCCAGTACCTGGACTATCTATGGCAGATCTGCCGCCTCGATCTCGGCGAATCAATGGTCTTCAAACAACGGGTGACCAAGGCAATAGCCGAGAAGCTGCCGGCCACCATCGAGCTGACACTGGCGGGTATGGCCATCACCCTGTTTCTCGGCATATTCATGGGGGCCTATGCTGCGGACAAGAGACGGACACCCCAGGACAACCTGATCCGGCTGTACGGTATTGTGGTCTTCTGTATCCCCGTATACTGGATGGGCTTGATGTTGCAGCTGATTTTCGGCATCTGGCTCGACGTGCTTCCCATTGCCGGGAGAACCGGTCCGAGGGTCTTTGCCTCGACCTTCGAAAAGACCGGCTTTTACATACTCGACACCATCCTGGTTAAGGATTTTTCCGCTCTGGGGGATGTCCTGCTCCACCTCATTCTCCCGGCCTTCACCCTGGGAATCGTTCTTTCCGGGATCTTTGTTCGCCTCACGCGGGCCAACATGCTGGATGTGCTCAAGGCCGACTATATTCTCGCGGCCGAGGCGAGAGGAATCCGCCATCGAACAATCATATACAGGCACGCTCTGAAGAACGCCTTCATACCCATCCTCACGATGATCGGTCTACAGGTTGCCCTCCTAATGGCCGGGGCCATCCTCACGGAAACGACTTTTTCCTGGCCAGGCATGGGGCGGCTCCTTTTGGAAAGGATCTACCTGAGAGACTACCCGACCCTCCAGGGGGTGATCATCGTCTTCGCCCTGATTGTGGCTACCGTCTCCCTTGTTGTTGACATCATCTACGCCATCGTGGATCCAAGAATCAGGTACTAGGAGAGGATATGCGGTTTTCACCAGCAGCGGCTATGGCTCGGGGGATACACCATTTCACCGGAATGGGGAGGAAATACGGGATCGAATGGTGGATCCTGGTTGTAGGAGCCTTGATTATTCTCTCCATCGTCTTCATGGCCGTTTTTCCGAAGACCATCGCCCCTTTCAACCCTTACGACCAGAACACGGGGCCCCAGTTGGCACCTCCCGGAGGCAGGCACCTCATGGGCACGGACAACCTCCAGCGGGACGTCTGGTCGAGAATCGTATATGGATCCCAGACGATTCTCCGTGTGGCGGTTCTGGCTGCGGTGGTCTCTTCGGCCGTGGGTATTCCTCTGGGCCTGATCTCCGGTTTTTCGGGAGGAATTCTTGACAGAGTTCTTTCCCTGGTCATGGACTCTCTCTATGTATTTCCAGGGTTGATACTGGCCATCGCCTTTGCCGCCATGCTCGGGCCGGGGGTGATCAACATCACACTGGCCGTGGCTGTGATCTATATACCCACCTACTTTCGTCTTGTCCGGGGTCAGACCCTGGCGGTGAAGGAGGAACTCTACGTCGAGGCGGCCAGGGCGATCGGCGCTCCGGGTTCCACAATTTTGGCCAAGTACATCTTCCCCAACGTGATCGCCACTACGGCAGTGGTATTTACCCTAAACGTGGCCGATGCCATCATGATCGAGGCGGCTCTCACATATCTCGGCCTCGGGCTCCCCCCTTCCATCGTCGACTGGGGCATGGACCTTGCCATGGGAAAGCGGTTTCTCCCTTCCGGGCTCTGGTGGCTGATCACCTTTCCCGGGGCGATGATTTCACTTCTCGCTCTCGGCTTTACCATGCTTGGCGAGGGCCTTGCCGAAATCCTCAACCCAAGGCTTTTGGAGCGGTAGGAGAGTGGGTGCGATTCTGGAGATAGAAGACCTCACGGTCCACTTTCCCATCCATATCGGGACGGTTTGTGCGGTGGACAGCGTGGACCTGCGGCTGGAGCAGGGTGAGGTCATGGGACTGGTGGGAGAGACAGGCTGCGGCAAGTCGACTCTGGGGTTCTCGATTGTGAGACTCCTCAGGCCGCCTGGAAGAATCGTGAAAGGGAAGATCCTGTATCACGGCCGTGACATTGTCAAGATGGATGAGAAAGAGCTTCTATCCCTCAGGGGGAGAAGGATTGCCATGATCTTCCAGGATCCCCTCACATCTCTCAATCCTCTTTTCCGCATCGATCGGCAGTTCATCGAAACGGTCTTGACCCATGAGCCCGGGCTGGACAGGCAGGCGGCGTTCAACAGGGCCGAGAGGGTTTTGGAAAGCCTCGGTATTTCACCTGACAGGCTTCTCGAATATCCCCACCAGATGTCAGGAGGGATGCGCCAACGTATCATGATCGGAATGGGACTCATCCTGAACCCGGACCTGTTGATCGCCGATGAACCCACAACGTCCCTTGACGTGATCGTAGAGGCCCAGTTTCTCGACCTCCTGAACGATCTGCGGAGAAGGTACGATTTGACGATCCTGCTGATTACCCACAACCTCGGCAATGTTGCCCAACTGGCTGATCGAATTACCGTGATGTATGGAGGCAGCATCGCCGAGGTGGGGCCGGCAGAGAGTATCTTCGAGAGGCCCCTCCATCCCTATACACGGGGCCTCCTCTCTTCCATCCCCAATATCAAGCTCGAGGAACGAAAGCTCACTACCATGCCGGGGAGCCCCCCTGATTTGGTAAATCCACCCCCCGGTTGTGTCTTCCATCCCAGGTGTCCCAGTGCCATGGATATCTGTCGCCGCGAGAAACCCGGCGTTTCAAGAAAAGACGGGCACCTTGTCCGGTGTTGGCTTTACGGGTGAAAGAGGTCATGGAAGAGCTCCTGGAAGTCAGGAACATCAAGAAACACTTTCCTGTTCGGAAGGGGTTTGTGGACAAACTCCTAGCAAGGGAGCAGAGGTTTGTGAGGGCTGTGGACGGCGTCTCTTTCTCTATCAGAAAGGGAGAGGTCCTCGGCCTGGTAGGTGAAAGCGGGTGTGGCAAGACAACCACGGGAAGGCTTGTACTGCGACTTCTGGAACCCACCTCGGGAGAGGTGCTCTACAAGGGGAGGTCGATATTCTCCTATTCGAAGAAAGAGATGCAAGACATGAGGGAGAAGCTGCAGATCATCTTCCAGGATCCCTATGCATCGCTAAGTCCTAGGATGGCCATCGGCAGGGCCATTGAGCATCCCCTTCTCATTCACAACCATCGCCGTGGGGCTGATCCGGTGCAGGCCACCCTCACCATGATGGAAAAGGTCGGCCTCACACCTGCCCTGTTCCTTTACAAGAAGTACCCCCATCAGCTCTCCGGGGGGCAGCGCCAGCGGGTCGTGATCGCCAGGGCTCTGGTCACCGGTCCGGAGTTCATAGTGGCCGATGAACCTATTGCCATGGCCGACGTCTCCGTGAGGGCGCTGATACTCGAGCTGATGGTGAAATTGAAAGAGGAGTTCGATCTGACCTATCTTTTCATCACCCATGATCTGGCCACATGCAAGTACATCTGCGATCGCATTGCCATCATGTATTTGGGAAAGATAGTCGAGATCGGCCCCCTGGAAGAGGTCTTCAGAAAGCCCCTTCACCCTTACACCGACATGCTTCTGGCTGCTGTACCAGTCCCTGATCCCAAGTTTCGGAGGACCCGTCCCATTCCCAAAGGAGAGATTCCGAGTCCGATCGATCCTCCCCCGGGGTGCCGCTTCCATCCTCGATGCCCCTCTGCGAGATCGATGTGCAGCGTTCACGAACCCGAACTGGTGGAGGTGGAGCAGGATCACTGGGTAGCCTGCCACGTGTAGTGGGGGACCTCTCTTTTCCCTTCCTCATCCACCGGCCTTTTGGGCCGGGGTATACGGCACGGCCCCGAACAATGCCCCGTGATTTTGCGCGTGGGTTTTCTAGCCGTAAGGTGAAGATAGATACCGTATGAGCGGCATTACACGGTCGATCCGCCAGATGCCGGTGAGAACGGCAGGGAGAGGAACATGCCCCGAGAACGAGAAACCCAAAGGTCTACTCCCCTTTACGGATGGTACGTACTGGCTTCTTCCTTTGTAATCCTCTTTTTCAACTCGGGAGCCCGTTACTCCTTCGGAGTTACATTCAAGCCTATGATCACGGAATTCGGATGGGATCGAGGTTCGATCTCCCTTGTCTTCTTCCTCAATATGACCCTCTACGCTCTCTCTCTCACCCTCGTCGGTAAGGCTTACGACCGGTATGGCCCGAAGTGGGTCATCCTCGTTTCCACGGTCTTTGTTTCTTCGGGATACGGGCTTATCTCTCGTATCGGAACCATTTGGCAGTTCTGTATCTCTTACGGAGTGATAGCAGCCATCGGCTTGGGGGGACCATCTGTGACCCTTATGGCGGCGATCACGAGCAAGTGGTTCGAAAAATGGAGAGGCGCCGCCATCAGTCTGGCCCTCTCCGGGAATTCCATCGGGCAGTTCGTCCTGGTTCCCATCATCACCCTGGTCGTCTCGCGTTATGGATGGAGAACCTCCTACCTTCTGATCAGCCTGATCATGTTCGGGGTGAACACGGTTCTCGCCTTCTCGGTCATCAGGGGTGACCCTGAGGATCTCGGCTACAGGCCCTTCGGCTCTCAACATATGGGCGAGGTCGCCAACCCGGAAGAGGGGCCTCCGTCCAACGGGCCGCCTCACGACATGAGCCTCCGTGAGGCCATGGGGACGCCTTCTTTCTGGTTCTTCCTGGTGGTGATGTTCATCTGCGGGAGCGGAGATTTCCTGGTTACCACCCACCTGATCCCATGGGTCACAGATTATGGTATCTCTCCTTTCACAGCGGGTCATATGTTGGCCTGGCTCGGCCTGATGAGCCTGGCCGGGATGCTGGTGGCCGGGCCCGTCTCGGATCTTTTCGGAAACAAGATCCCCATAGCCCTAACCTTTCTGCTCCGCTCGTTTCTCTTCCTCCTGATCTTGAAATATCAGAACCTTTTCTCCTTCTATGTCTTTGCCCTTGCCTTTGGGTTCACCCTGCTGATCACCGCCCCACTCAATGCCACGCTCATGGGGAAACTCTATGGATTTTCTCACGTCGGGCTGATTACCGGTTTCATAACCACCATCCATCATCTGGGAGGGGGGTTTTGGGCCTATATGGGAGGGCGGATCTTTGATCGAACCGGGGGTTACGGATTGGCCTTCTTCCTCTCCGCGGTGATGGCTCTTGTCGCCATGCTGGCCGCTTTACTCATAACCGAGAAGAGACACCGACCTCTCCGATAGGCAACCCCTCTCGTGCGGGGCGTAAGGACGTGCTCGTGTCAACGAGAGAAACAATGCAAGGCCAGAATCACCATGTCGCCCGGGCAAGGCAGGGAGTTTCAACCGATAAGCATTCTCAAGACCGCAAAGTAGATGATTCCACCTCCCAGAACCATCAGTGCCGGAAGCCAGAGGCGGCCGTACACCTTTGACCACGGGGCCTGGAAATACTCGTTGCTCAGGATCAGGCAGAGATGGACCGGTGAGAGGATAACCCCGGTGAATCCAGAGACGAATGCCAGGAGGGTCAGTGGAAGCTTGATGTCCGCGGCTCCTGCTCCTTGGATGAGGGGAGCCAGTATTGGAAAGGCCGTGCCAACGAAAGCTATGGTCCAGCCCGAGATTATACCGAGAACCATAGGGAGAAATACTATTACCAACACCAAGGGGACCTTGAGATTGAACAGTATCACCCCCACCTCATGAGCAGCACCACTTCCCTCCATGATCCCCTTGAAGAGAAAGACTCCAGCCACGGCGAACCACATTCTCGGCAGTTTTGAGTCCAGCAGAATCTGCCTTGCCTGGTGAATCCTGATGCCCCGGTCCCACCAGGCCCACCCAATGGCGGCGAGGAGCCCGATCACAAGGCCCGTCTCCTTGGGCAGGGCGAGCCACCGGCGACTTGCACCGCCAAACTGCAGGAAAAGGGCAAAGCCCACACCGGGCACGATGGCAAGCAAGAGAGGGGAGAGCGCGCTCCACACAGTTGAACCATCTTTAGGCTCGACCCGGGAGGGGTCTTCTCCCAGAGGTTCGGAGATCTGCATCAGCTGGGGAAGTCCGGCCAACATTGCGATGGCTGTCATGGGCAGAGCCAAGAGAATGTAATGCCAGAGGTTGACCTGCACGATCGCACACATGAGGAGCAAGGCGGGATACAGGGGCCACCAGTATTCCCAGATATGACGGTACCAATAGTTGAGAAAACTCTTCAATGAGGGGATCAGCTTTTTCCCCGTGTCAAACGAATCAAGCATGGGGGCGGAGAAGACCGCCCCTCCAGGCATGGGAAGCAGTCCGATAAGAGCCGGGAAAGCCACCAGCCCCCAGCGCCTTTCTCCCAGGCGGTTCTTGAATCTCACGAGCAGTTCGCGCAGATGGCCGAGGTGTTCCAGGGACGCACTCAATATGACGATCAAGGTGACGACGAGAGTCAGGAGCAGAGACTGGCTGCTAAGCAGGGTCCCGAGAGAGACCGCGAGCATCTCGGAGGGACTCATGGAGAAGGCGAGGCCCAGGATCCCGGCCCCGATGCCGAGGGCGAGACCGATACGGGACGAGAGGCGGATCAGCAAGATAACCAGCCCGAGCACGCAGGTGATCTTGAGAAGTGGAAGCAGAGCGACGAGATCCATCTTGTTCTCCTACGACTTGCGATCCAGGATTTCCTTACTGTCCGGTATTTTTCACACAGAAGAGCTTCCAAAATCAAGGTCCTTCTACAAACCCGACCGGCCTTACCCCCCGAAAAGCGCCCTGGTCCGCCCCTTCCCCAATCTCGCTTGGGGCGAGCGCCGTGTTCCACAAGCGAGGAAGCTCCAGACCGTGGGCTCTTGACAAAGATGAGGATGACTCCCCTATATTCTAGCTATATCCCTGGAGGGTATGGACCATCTTGTTGAACTTGGAGACAACCAGCCATGGTCAGATTGACGGAAGGTGCGGCAGAAAAACTGAGAGAGGCTCTTGAACAGACCAATGCAGGAGGGAAGTTCCTGAGGATTTTTGTCGAGGGTTTCGGTTGAGGCGGTCCCAGGCTAGGGTTGGCTCTGGATGAGTCAAGAGAGGAGGACACGCATTATCAGGCAGGATCCATGTCATTCATCCTCGATCCTTCCACTGTCCAACTGGCACGGTCCTACGGAACGGTTGTCATCGATTATGTGGATTCGCTGTTCGGCAGAGGTTTCACAGTCTCCATGACAGGAGTGGCATCCTGCTAGCCGGTCCTAGGGAAGAGCTCAGGCAGGGGCTTTCGGGCTCTGCGGTAATGTCTGGGGACTCTTTTTGTGATCCCGCAGGTGATCTCGTAGTTGATGGTTCCAGCCTTTTCTGCTATCTCCTCCACTGAGATGCGCTCTGTCCGTTGCCTGCCGAAAAGGACAACCTCTCGGCCGGCAGCGGCTTCGGGAACGTCCGTAACGTCAACCATGGTCATGTCCATACAGATACGACCCACAACGGGTGCCCGCCTGCCGCAAACCAAAACCTCGGCCCTGTTGGAAAGGAGCCGTGGATATCCGTCACCGTATCCCACCGGAAGGACCGCAATCCTGCTCTTGCGCCGAGTCACGAAGGTTCGGCCGTATGAGACACTCGTCCCTTCCGCCAGTTCCCGGAGGAAGACAATCCGCGTGGTCAACTCCATAGCAGGAACCAAATTGAGGGAATGGTCAACTTCTCTGGAAGGATAGAGACCGTAAAGGCTAATTCCCGGACGTACCATATCAAGGTGACTCTCGGGAAGTTCGATCGTCCCCGCGCTGTTTGCCATGTGGTAGAGGGGGATCTTGATGCCTCGGCCCTCGAGATCCTTTCTGAGGTTGATCAGCCGCAAAAGCTGCTTTCGACTGAAAGACTTGTCTGCCTCCTCGGCCGAGGCGAAATGCGAGAATACGCCTTCGATGAATATGTGCTTCAGACGCTTCATCTCCAGTACAAACTCCGGGACGTCACGGGGGTTGAGGCCGAGTCTGCCCATGCCCGTGTCGACCTTGACATGGATCACCCCTTTCCGGCCGGATGCAGCGGCCGCGTGGTCGATGGCAAGGGCCACCTCCGGTGTGAAGACCGAGACTGTCAGCTCGTGCCGGAGCACCCGCTCTGCCGCCCCGGGTACTATACCGCCGAGAACCAGAATGGGAGCAGTGAGCCCTGCTTGTCTGAGCCTTATGCCCTCCTCAACCAGAGCGACCCCAAGCCATTCGGCCCCGGATGTGAGAGCAGCCTTGGCCACGGGGACGGCGCCATGACCGTAACCGTCGGCCTTCACCACAGCCATGAGGCGGACCCGGGAACCGATACGCTCCTTGAGGATCCTGGTGTTGTGAGCCACTGCACCGAGATTAACAATCGCCCTCGTGGGCCTGATCATGGTCCTTTCCTCCATCAAACGATCCAAAAACGCCTTTCCCGGGCGGAGATGGAGTCTCCTCTTGAGTTCCGGGCTTCATGCCCGAGGTGAGACCAATCCCAAAATGAAAAAGCCTGCAACCCTGCAGGCCTCCTCGCCGTAAGTGGCGGTGCAGGGATTTGAACCCCGGACACTGCGGATATGAGCCGCATGCTCTAACCAACTGAGCTACACCGCCAGAACCAGAACTATTCTTACCGATATTTGCACGGTTTGTCAACAGTGGTTGCAGCGGAGTCTCGGCAGTCGTACGGCAAGATCGAAGAAGAGGAAGGTCATTTTGACTACGGGAGCTGGTGCCCGGCCCTGGGACGCTCCTTCTCTTTATGAACCCTGGGAGTGAGGGAGAGACAAATCCAAATCGAGAGGACCATCAACCATGGGAAAGCTGGGAGCATGGCTTTTCAGGTAGTCCTCCAAGATTCTTATGGAGAGGCTGGAACCTCTGTCAAAGGAGAGACCGGCTACGACCCGGCCGTCGGCTGTCGAGGTGGTGTGGACCACCGTTCCCTTGAACTTAAGGCCCATCCCTTCGAGGACGATGAGAAAATCGAATACGTGCCCCTTGTGGAGGGGCAGGTCGGAGACGATCCTGATGCCTCCTGACCCTATCTCGGCTGTCTTGGCTGACACCAGGCGGTTGGCCTGGTTGTAAAGGACTGACCGGGCCACCACAAAGCGAGGACTTTTTCGTCGATCTCCAGTATTTTCTGTCATAGAATCTGTCAGCGATGCTCCTGGTGCGCAGAGACTGTACAGGTTTGGACATCTTTGTGCAAGAATGGACCACCCATTTTGACTAGATTGATTTCCAGGCCGGTATGATCAGCATCTCACAAATAAGGCCACAAAACGCCTATTTTCTCTCATGCAATCGACATGCCAAACATTAGGGTTCCGTGTCAAGGAGAAGGGATCGGTTCTTGGCGATTCGTTTCACCAGGCTTGACAGGTCCTCGGGATTGTTCTTGTCCGGGTCTTCCAGGACGAAATCGAGCAACCGGTGGAGGATCCGGCCGACCTCGACCCCCTCCTCTATTCCAAGAATCTCCTTTACACCGTCGCCACGGACGGCCAGTTGGGAGAGGGTTAACGGCGTGTTTGACTCGAGTATCTTCTTTGACCTCTCCCTGATGTACCTCAGCCTTCGGATTCCCGATGGACTCAGGCCCGAGGCCTTTGCGTCGGCTATCGAAAGGGCGAAGAGATCGTCCACCAAGGAGCGGTCTATCCGGGAAAGAAGACGACGTAACCCAGACCCTCCCGACACCCGGTGAAAAGGCAACTCGTGGCTTCTGATCAACTGGCAGATGTATCTCCTCTGGCGATTGCTGAGTTTGAGACGCCTGGCCACGGCATCCGCCATGGCAGCGCCGATCTCCTCGTGGCCTTCAGCACCGGACCCGGTTCTCCGCGATTCCGGTATCCTCGCCATCCCCACATCGTGTAGGAGCCCGGCCAAGCGGAGTAGAGGGAAGGGAGGGGCCGCGTCGGCCGTAGCCAGGAGGTGATGGTAAAGCTCTCCCCCTGAACCGTATTCTTTGCCGTATCCCTCCAAAAGCTCGGGGAGGGCAATGGCCAGAAGCCCCACATGCCTCATCATTTCAAAGGCATGAGACGGGGTCGTTGCCTTCATGATTCTCAGGATCTCGTCACGGATTCGTTCCCACGACGGAATGTTCGTCTTTTGGATGGCAATGGGAATGGCCTCGAGCGTGGCCTCCTCTATCCGATAACCGAGAGTCGCGGCCAACCGTATTGCCCTGTAAGTCCGTACCCCGTCCTCCATGAATCGGTCGAGGGGGTTGTCGACACCGCGGATGACCCCCCTTTTCAGATCCCCCTCTCCTCCAAAAGGATCAACGATGGTCCCTGTGAGGGGATCATAGGCCATGGCATCGATAGTGAAATCCCTGTGCCTGAGGTCCTCCTCTATGTGCCGGCTCGAGGGGAGATCCCGTGGTGGATCTTGCAAATCATGGCCTCTGCCACCCCGGAAGGTTGTCACCTCGCATTGACAGCCTCGGTAGAGGACCGTGACCGTGCCGTGGCGAATCCCCGTGGGTATCACCTTGGGAAAGATCCGGACAAGCCGCTCCGGAGTGGCATTGGTGGCTATATCCCAATCAGAAACAGGGTTGCCGAGAAGGAGATCCCTCACGGCACCTCCAACGACGTAGCCGATAAGGCCGTGCCGCCGCAGGAGCCGGAGGATTTCCATTACCTCTTCTGGTATTGGCAAGCTTCTCCGGGAAGAGGATTTCATAGTTCAAGCTCGACGGGTTGAAAATCCAAATAGTCGCAAGCCGCAAAAATGTAAGTCACCCCGTTGCGGGTGCCCTGGAAGGCGATCTTCTGATCGTCCCCGTGGAGGTGGGCGTACACGCATGCGGCCACCTGAAATGTTTCAAGGAGTTCGGTGAATCCTGAAGAGAGGACAGCTCTTGTCAGAGGCGGATAGTGGAGTACCGCCACCAGCTTTCTATCCTCCCTTTGTGGAACTTGTTCAAGGGCGATTCTCAGACGGTTCACCTCCCTGAGATAGATTCTCTCGTCTCTATCGTCGAATCTGGCTGCCCCAGGGATGTTCCATCCCCGGGTTCCAACAACGGAAAGCCTGTCTCGAGTCCAGGCGCTGGCGTTGATCGCGATCATGCCTTGCGGCAGCACCGCGTTCACCTTGGCTCTGGAAGACCACCAGTAGTCGTGATTGCCGCGGACAAGGATCTTGGTCCCAGGCAGCTTCCCGAGCCTCTCCAGGTCGACTATGGCTTGGTCGAGCTTGAGGGCCCAGGACAGGTCGCCGGCGACGAGAACCGTATCGTCCGGCCTTACAGTCCTGCTCCAGTTCTCAAAAAGTCTTTCTTCGTGGTTCCTCCACTGGGGGCCAAAGATGTCCATTGTTTTCCCC
>JAFDHF010000084.1 GCA_019308905.1 Deltaproteobacteria bacterium | reverse complement strand
ACCGGTCTGACCGATCTGCTGCTTTTTCAAAAACTGCGACAGCTTCTCCAGCGTGATGTCGATACCGAAAACACCAGAGACCTCCCCCACAAAACGACGGGCAAAGGTCAGGCCGAGGACCTTGCGGAGGGCAAATACATAGAGATCGGTCCTGATCAGCCCCTCAGACGTCATCGCGGTTTTGTACCAGGGACGTTTCCTCGGATCGTAGGTGGCCTTTTTCTCGGGCCTGGACTCGACGACTCGTCGCCGGTTATCGAGGAAATCCCAGGTCCGGACCCGGGTGCCGGCTTCCTTTTGATAGACGTGCCAGATCGCATAATGGGCCTGTGGAGGGGCATTGAGGAAAGAACGGAGCCCACCGCCCTCAGGCAGTGAGATAACCTGGTAGAACTCTCCGTCTTCGTAACCCATATAGAAGGAGGATATCTGCGGGGATGACCTGAGAGCCTCGATGAGATAACCCAGCAGGGGGTGAGAGAAGCCGGTCGGCTTTCGGGCCACATCCGGCATCTCGGGTACGATGTTGCCCAGGATATAGACGGGCTGGAAGACCAGTTCCGTCTTGTGGACGACCTTCCCATTGATTTGGGTGAGCAGTTTTTCCGCGGCCAAAAGGGCGGTCTCTGAGTTTTTCTCGTAGTTGTAAAATATAAGGATGCCGGCAAGGGTAAAGAGAATAACGAAAAAGATCGTTAGGATTGTGACGTTCAGCGTGGGAAGGCATCTACGGCGCATCGCGGCTCCCTGGGCAAGGTCCATTCCGGCGATCAGGTATCAACCGAGTATCGGTTGAGCGTTTTCTCCATAATCCGTCACTATTTGATACGGGGATTGCCCCCCTGCTTGAGGAGTCTCCTTATCTTATCGACGGGTATGGCGAAACCGATGTTTTGGGCATTCCGGACAACCGCCAGATTCACACCTATGAGTTCTCCGTCGAGATTCAGGAGGGCACCGCCGCTGTTGCCGGGGTTGATGGAGGCATCCGTCTGGAGCAGTCCCGAGCAGACGTATTCACACTGGGGACTTGAGAACGTCCTGTCCTTGCCGCTTATGACACCCACGGTGACGGAGTTCTCCAGGCCGAGAGGATTCCCTATGGCGATGACCGTCTCCCCTATCATAACGTCATGAATGTCGGCGAAGGGCACCTGCTCCACGGGGTTGGGAAGCTCTGTTTTGATGACGGCAAGATCGTCGGTCCGATCGAGCTGAGAGACCTTTGCCTTGAGCACGGTGTGATCTCTCAGGACCACATAGATGCTCGTCGCCTTTTGTACCACATGGGCGTTTGTGACGATGAGGCCCGTTCCGTCCACGATGACACCTGAGCCCAAGGCCTTGTATTTCAAGATGCCTTCTGAATAGTCCTCTCCGAAGTACTCCTTGAAAAAGGCGTCAAGCTGCTCGCCGTATTGCCCCCATTCCGGGTACTGTTTCAGGTCGACGACCCTCTCGGTCCTTATGTTTACGACCGCCGGGGAGTATTCCCTCACGACCCTGACGACCGGAGTCCGGCGCAGACTCACCCTACTGCAGGCGGTGCTGTAAAGCATAAGACCCAAAAGGGAAACCATCATTATGATGCTTCCTCTGAGCCTGATTCGATTCCCCTCTCTGTTTGAAAGTTCTCTCAACATGCGAATCTTCCACCTGTCTGTTTCATTCAAACGCCTCTCTGTTTCCATTCCGGTGAACGGTCCGACACGCCTCCGGCCCACGGCAACGGGTGCGGCTCTTATCTGGTTCTACTTCTTCCAACATAGCAGATTCCAGCCGGAAAAGTCACGATAGCTCTTGGAGAGAGATGGATTCTGCCCGTCGAGCCGAGCCTCGGAGAGTCGCGAGCGGGCATGGCTGGCTGAAATGGTTCTACGGTTCTCCCTTGCTCAACACGTGCTGATCGAGGACGAAACAGACAAACCTGCCCTCAAATACCTCGGCATCACCGCTCCTGACTGTCACGGAGACCACCCGTTTCTTCCCGTGTTCGGAATCCACCTTTGCTTCGGCCAGCAGAGCCTGGTCTGCCTTTACCGGTTTCAAGAATCTCACCTCGGCAGCCCCGAGGACCACATTGGGATGATTGACCGCTATCATGGCCGAATAGTCGGCCAGGCCGAAGATGAAGCCCCCGTGGACGAGGCCTGAGTCGTCCACAGCCATTTTCTTGCTGGTCTGGAGTCGAACCCGGCTGACTCCCCCTTCCACCTCCAGGGGGGTGCCGCAGAGCTCCTGGTCGATTCTCCTGTGGGTTCGTATATCCATCTCCTCCATCCCGCCTCGTCTCCTACACCCGGTACGCTCTCTCTCCCGAAATCGCGAGGATCTCACCAAAGTAGATCCTGTGGTAGTCCTTCTGGGGATAGTTTTCTTCGATATGGGGATCGAGGAAGTGGCCGGGTTCCATGTCATCCCAGTAGATCTTCCGGCACTCCACGATAAGCTCGGCCTGGCGAAAGCCCGGTGCAGCCACCCGGGTGGAGGCGATGGGGGTAAGGCCGGATTCGGCTATCTTGTCGCCGTCGCGGCCGGATTTGGTGCCGAGAAGTTCCAGGGCCTTGCGGTAGTCTTCCCCAAAAGTGCAGAGGGTGAAGGTATCGTATTGTTCCATGAACCGGTAGGTGTAGCGGATAGGCCGCACGACTACCTGGGCAAAGGGTTTGCCCCACATCGTACCGAGGCTCCCCCATCCTACGGTCATGCTGTTGAACTCGCCTTTGGCGAAGTCACCGGATGTAAGGAGGGCCCATTGGTGGTCCCAGAGATAATGGGGTTTCAAAAGCAGCTTTTCAACCGGAATCGATTCGCGTGGCATGGGAATCTCCTCTCTATTTTCTGTTGACTCGGAATGAGCTTTCGTATATCTTATATGAAGATCCGATGGGGGATCGTTCAGCGGCAGGACTACGGACTCTGACTCCGTCAACCCAGGTTCGAATCCTGGTCCCCCAACCACCGTCCATGAAGGGTTTGACCCGGACAGGGTGAAGCCCTTTTCGCGTCCTGGGGGGATCTCATCTTGAGGTTCCCCCTTTCTCACCCATGGCCTCCTGCTTCTTTACGATTTTGGCCCAGGAATCACGAAGAGTCACGGTGCGGTTGAATACGAGTGCCTCCTCAGAAGAGTCTACGGGGTCGACGCAGAAATAGCCGAGCCTTTCGAACTGGTACCGGCTTCCAGGTGCCGCACCGGCCAGACTCGGTTCAACGCGGCAGGAGGTCAGTGTTTCCAGTGAATTGGGATTGAGATGCGCCGTGAAATCGAGCCCGGCCTTTTCACGGGTGGGGTCTGCGGTGTTGAAGAGTCGATCGTACAGGCGGACCTCTGCCTGGAGTGAATGAGCAGCAGAGACCCAGTGGATTGTTCCCCTCACCTTTCTTCCGTCGGACGACCAGCCCCCTTTCGTCTCCGGATCATAGGTGCAATGGATCTCGACCACCTCGCCGGTCCGTTCTTCCTTGATCACTCCCACACACCTGACATAGTAAGCGTAGCGCAGCCTTACTTCGCGGCCGGGGGCGAGGCGGAAGAACTTGTCAGGTGGGTCCTCGCGAAAATCCTCCTTTTCGATGTAAAGCACGCGGGAAAAGGGGACCTTTCTCGATCCCATGCCGGGATCCTCTGGATGGTAGGGGGCGTCGAGTTCCTCGGTCCGGTCCTCTGGATAGTTGTCGATGACCAGTCGAAGGGGACGGAGTACCGCCATCACCCTCGGAGCCCGTCGATTCAAATCCTCTCTGAGGCAGTGTTCGAGCAGCCCGATGTCCACGATACTGTCCTTTTTGGCTACCCCGATGCGTTCACAGAAGTCACGGATCGATTCCGGTGTATAGCCCCTTCTCCGCAGCCCCGACAGGGTCGGCATCCGGGGATCGTCCCATCCGGTGACATGGCCCTCCTCGACCAGTTGGAGGAGCCTGCGCTTGCTCAAGACCGTATAGCTGAGATTGAGGCGGGCGAACTCGATCTGCTGGGGATGGAAGACCTTCAACTGGTCGAGGAACCAGTCGTACAAAGGACGGTGATCTTCAAATTCGAGTGTACAGATCGAGTGGGTTACCCCTTCGATGGAATCGGAGAGGCAATGGGCGAAATCGTACATGGGATAGATGCACCACCTGTTGCCTGTCCTGTGATGTTCTGCATGGAGAATCCGGTAGATCACGGGATCGCGCATGTTCAGATTGGGTGATGCCATATCGATCTTCGCCCTGAGCACGTGGGAGCCGTCCTCGAACTTGCCCGCCCGCATTGCCTCGAAAAGCTCGAGGTTTTCCTCCACCGAACGGGTACGGTAGGGGCTCTCCTTGCCGGGCCGGGTCAGTGTTCCACGGTAGGCCTTGATTTCCTCCGGGCTCAGGCTGCAGACATAGGCCTTGCCATCTCGGATCAACTGGAGAGCATACTCGTAGAGTTGATCAAAGTAGTCGGAGGCGTAGAAAAGGCGGTCACCCCAATCGAATCCAAGCCAGCGGACGTCCGCCTTGATCGATTCCACGTATTCGACGTCTTCCTTGGAAGGATTGGTATCATCGAAGCGGAGGTTGCAGACCCCCCCGTTTTCGGCGGCGATACCGAAATTGAGGCAGATGGACTTGGCGTGGCCGATATGGAGATACCCGTTCGGCTCAGGGGGGAATCGAGTGATTACCCGGCCCTCGTTCTTGTTGGCCTTCAAGTCTTCCGCGATAATTCGACGGATGAAATCAGATGGAGGGGTAGAAACGGTTCCGGACATAGAGACTGCCCCCTTCCTGCCTTTCTTTGTTAGTAACGACACATATTCTACCATGTTTTTCTTGAGGAGAGAAAACGTCAGGGTCGGCGATTCTTGCAAATAGGACCGCACCGCAGTCCACAGGGAGCACGAATCGATCGTCTTTGGCTTCCCGTCGCCGGCAATTCCTGCAGCAGGCTCTCTTTTGGAACCCTTCTTGCACAGGCACCTCCAGGGGTTGATAGGCGAATTGGAAAGGGACAGAAGAAGGATAGCCGACAGGCGCCAGGAACAGACATCGCCTCTGAGCCGGTATCTCTTTAAGGGACGGAGGAGATTCATACGGAGGAAGGCTGACCGGAGAATCCATCCCTATGTGGACAGGTATGGGCCTTTGCTCTTCCTCTCGATCCTGCTCATCGTCGTACTCTCGGTGCTTGATGCCTACTTCACCATCTTCCACGTCGACAAAGGGGCCCGGGAGGTCAATCCCCTGATGAGTTACCTGATTGGACGTGGAAGCCTCTATTTCTTCGCCTTCAAATACACCCTGACCGCCCTGGGCCTCTTCCTTCTTTGCATCTACAAGAATCTCCTCATCGCAAAGGTCCTTGTCGTCGCGGTCTTTCTCATGTATCTGGTAGTCTTTGCCCATCATATCTTCCTTGTTTTGCAGAGGTGATCCCCTGGAGGGTCTCAGGCCCGGCCGGCATGGGCTCCCCGGGTCCTCAGGAGGCATCGAGCCCGGAAGCCGCCTCCTTGATGTGTTCCCAGGCCCGGCTCACATGGGGGAATCCCGTGTAGGTCTGTCCGACACAGAGCCGCAAGGTGAGCCGGTCATTCAGCCGGGTATGGGTCAGGTAGAGGTGGCCGCTCTGGTTCAGTCTGTCCAGGAGTCGCTGGTTGGCCGAATCTCCTCCCCTGTGGCGAAAACAGACCAGATTCAGCGGCACGGGTGCAGCCAACTCGAACCGGTCGTCCTCCTCGACCCACGAGGCGAAATCCTGGGCCAGGCCGACATGGTGTCGTATGTGATGCCGGAGCCCCTCGATACCGTAATGACGAATGACGAACCAGAGCTTGAGAGACCGGAAGCGACGGCCCAGGGGGATCTGCCAGTCCCGATAATCGATGACCGCGCCGGACTGACTGGCCTTGTTGCGCAGGTATTCGGGAAGGATGCTCAGGGTGTTGATGAGCACCTGGCGATCAGCCACGTAGAAGCAGTCGCAGTCGAAATTGGTGAACATCCATTTGTGTGGATTGAAGCAGTAACTGTCGGCCCTTTCGATCCCTTCGTGGATGAACCGGAACTCGGGGCAGATGGCGGCAGTGCCTGACATGGCTGCATCCACGTGAAGCCAGATATTATGCTCGGCGCAAATACGGCCGATCTCGGGCAGGGGGTCCATGGCGTTGGACGAAGTGGTTCCCACGGTGGCACAGACAAAAAATGGAAGGAGTCCTGCCTCGCGGTCCTGCTCGACCTGTCGAGCCAGGGCTTCCGGACGCATGGCAAAGCGGCTGTCCACCTCCACGAGGCGCAGGTTTTCCCGGCCGATGCCGGCGATCTTTACCGCCTTCTCGATGGAGGAATGGGCCTGTGTGGAAGCATAGGCAACGAGGGGATCCCTGCACCCGCGCTCGTTGGTTGTGAAACCCGTGGCACGCTCACGGGCTGCCAAGAGGGCGCACAGCGATGCACTGGAGGCGGAGTCCTGGATCACTCCCCCGCCCGAGCCGGTGGATTTGAACTTGTGGGGCAGGGAAAGCATCTCCACGAGCCAGTCCAAAACGTGGGTCTCCAGTTCGGTGCAGGCAGGACTCGTGGCCCACAACATCCCCTGGATTCCGAGGCCGGCCGAAACCAGTTCACCCAGTATGGCAGGGCCCGAGGCATTGGCCGGAAAGAAGGCGAAGAAGTTGGGCGACTGCCAGTGGGTCACCCCTGGAAGGATCAAACGATCCACGTCTCCGAGGATGGCTTCAAAGGATTCGCCGTTGATCGGGGGCTTCTCCGGCAGGGAGGCTCGCACCTGTCCAGGCACAACCCGGGAGAGCACGGGAAACGACTCGATACGGCCATGGTAGTGCGCGATCCAGTCCACCACCGCCCTTCCGTAGGACCGGAATTGCTCCATGGTCATGTGGAAGCTCTTGGGTTGCTCAATCGGTTTCTCTGACACTTTCCTCACCTCTAGTGGGTCTTCTCTGGGAGCACGGGCCGATCGTCGGTCCTTACTCGATACCGTCAACGCCGTCTTCCCTTGGGCAGGGTATAGAATACAGGCGGTTGGACGTAATGTACAAGGCCGGCCGGGCTAGCCTTCTTCGCCATAGATCTCCGAGACGATTTCTCTAAACCAGAGGGGCCGGCGGAACAGTACATAGATGAGAACGGTTGCCATCAGCGGAAAGGGGACGACGACGTCGAAGACGGCCAGTCCGATGAGCCAAAGCAGATAGCGGGTTCTACTTGACATCTCTCTGTCTCCCTTTGCCGGCACTACTCCTGTTCAACCAGACCGCAGGCCACGCGGGCTCCGCCGCCTCCAAGCCTCGCAGGGCGATCGGAGTAATTATCCCCTCCTGCGTGAATCACCAGCGATCGCCCTTTCAGGTCCGAGATTCTGAGCCGGGGAGCGAGTACGGGGAGGGTCGCCCTTCCCCGGAGGTCTGCATACAAGGGAGGCAGATCGCCCAGGTGGCCGCCCCCGTAAGGGCCCTCATGCCTGCCTGTACGAGCAGGGTCATAGTGGCCGCCTGCAGCCGATCCGGCAATCATCCTGCCCTGCTTTTCCCCGGGACCGCACGCCGGGTTCTCGTGGACATGAAAACCGTGCAATCCAGGGGAAAGCCCGCTCAGGTCGGGCGTGAACATCGTGCCGTAAGGGCTGGAGGATATCGTTATCGTCCCTATCGGTCTTCCAACACCGGTGCTGTCGATCAGGTTGATCTGAACCACAAGCTCCTCAGCGTGGGCGGAAAACACCGTGATCAGCAGCAATGCCGCAACCCCGAGCAGTTTCTTCATAGAAGGGTACCTCCATTTTTGATCTTCCCACCTCTACGGGCGTCTCTACGAGGAATTATACACGAAAGCCGACCTCCATTTTCAGAGAGACGCAGGAACACAATGGGGTGACGGTTTTCTCGTTGACCGTTGTTTCATCGTCTTGGGGAGAAGGTGACCCTGATCACGCACCTTCCATCCCCCCTGACCAGGCTCTCCTCGATTTCGTGAAGGGGTTGAAGATGGAGGGCCCTCATGACCCCGTTTCTCAAGGCCCGGCAACCACACTCATAGCCTTGCAACATGTCTGCCTTTCGAAGAGAGTCGTAAGCATGGCAGCGGGTTCCCTGCCAGATAGCCGTGTTGTCACGGTATCTGATGGGCTCGTCTATATAGAGTCCGTCAAAGAAGGCGTTCTTCCATACTGCCTTGAAGACGGACATGAGTTCTTCGATCGATTTCGGTTTCTGAATGATTCCCTCACGCACCAGGCTGATAGTGAGCATCCGGAATATTCTCTCCGAAACCGCAAGGTTCAAGCGGTTGGCCTCATCGGTCCCCAGTTCCCTGACAATCGCGGCGTGCCAAAATGAATCATGGAGCCACCAGAGCTTCTTCAAGGTATCCCTGGATCTGAATTCCCGTATACGCATACGATGCGCCCCGATCCCGGTTCAACCCGTAGAAACTCTTCGCCGGTGGGAAGCACACTGAGCGCTCCCTTCCAAGCCCCGCTGAATCCAGACCTTGTCCGTTGACCCATGGTGTTCCTCTGGCGCATAGGCTGGCTCAGCCCTGGTCAACCCCCTTCATCCTGCGCTCGATCCTTTGAGGACCGGTTGCGGGCCTACTTCAGCCCAAGGGTTCTTCGGAAGCGGCGTTGCTTCCGGCGATTCGACCGAATATCAGGCACTCGGGTATGGCACAGCTCCCCAAACGACATGCCCCGTGGATCCCCCCAGTCACTTCACCTGCAGCGTATAGGCCTTCTATGGGTCTCTGATCCAGACCGATTGCCTGAGCTCTGGTATTGATCTGAATACCCCCCATGGTGTAGTGCACCTTCGGCCAGAGGCGGATGCCATAGTAAGGGGGATCGACCAGGGGCCTGGAGTCCCCGATGATGGGCTTGCCGAACTCTTCGTCCTTCCGGGTCTCTACATAGCGGTTGTATCTTTCGACGGTCTCTCTGAGATCTTCGGAGGGGATTCCATACCAGGAGGCGAACCCCTCAAGGGTGGGGAAACTCCTCACCACGCCCCTTTTCAGGCATTTGTCGAGTACGTGCTGACCGTAGCCCGCCCCTGCCGCGTCGGTGATTCCGATACAGGTGCGGCCCGTGCCCATGATGGCCTCTGAGAGGGTCCTCCGGTCCGCGAGCTCGTTGACCACCCGCCTTCCTGTGGCAGGGTCGACAATCAGGCCATAGGGGAAGGTGCTTGAGGTGGCGAAAATCGCTCCCACCCCCGACCCTTTCTCATCCGGACAGGACCAGGGCCCCAACTGGATCCAGGAGAGCTGAACAGGTGTGGCACCGATCCTCAGGGCCTCTATCAGCGCCTCGGCCGTAGCGCTGTGGCGGTTGGTGCTTTCGATACTCCCGTTCAATCTCGGATCCTGAACGGCCCTGAAAGAGACATCGCTCCCGAACCCTCCCGTGGTCAGCACGACGGCCTTGCGTGCCCTTATGTGCCTGGTTGTCCCACTCTCCGGGTTCGGAAAAACGTGGCCGTAACGGATCCGGACACCCTCGACACGGCCCGCTCGGTCCATAAGGAGCCTGACGAGGAAACTCCTGGTCCTGACCGCCATGCCCAACTCCGTCAGTTTTGCGAGCATTTTCCTGACCATGACCGAACCAGGATGGAGGTCCCTCTCGGTGAATGCAGTAAGGGTCCGGGGGACCGAATGGCCACCGAGTCGATCCAGGGTCTCCGCGTACCTTATGCCGAGGAAGTCCACGGTCCACAAGAAGAGATCGAGGGAGTTCTCCGCCACGATCCGTGCCAGATCTCGGTGATTGAGGCCGAGTCCTGCCTTCAACATGTCTTGATACATGAGTTCCGGTGAATCCTGGATTCCCTTGTTGGCCTGCAAGGGCGAACCTGCGACTGCTATCATTCCGTCACTGATGATGGAGTTGCCTCCAGGACGCCTCATCTTTTCCAAAATGATCACCGAAGAGCCGGTGCTTCCTGCTTCGATCGCGGCGGCGAGCCCTGCAAAGCCGCTGCCGATCACCACGACGTCTGCCTCCTCGTCCCATCTTTCAGGCAGGGCAGTCGTCCCTGCGTTACCGGATCCCGGGCCGGGATTGTTTCCATGGCCATCCCCTGTTTCTCTTCTTCCGGTCTTCCTCGTGCTCACAATTCCCTCTCCTCCTGGTGAGGCGATGAGGCCGCGGCCTTTGGACGACTTTGACACTACCAACGGGAGGCAATCATGTCAACCTGCGAGAGCAATGGACGAGGTCTGATACCACAAAGCCGGTCTTTGCCACCTCCTTTTGACTCCTTTCCCGGATTGCGGGTAGAATGGGGGGACACGGGAAACCGGCGCGAGGGTCGCATGAACGCCGGCAAACGGATCGGGGCGGATCCCCCTGACTGGAGGCAGAGATGAACTTTGAAGCTCTCTTCAGGCCCAAGACCATGGCTGTTGTCGGCGTCTCTTTGACGAACGACCGGCATCCGGCCAATGTTATCTACAACAAGAACAACCTCCGCTATCAGGCCGAGGTCTTTGCGGTGAATCGAAGGGGTGGGGTTTTTCAAGGGAAGACGGTCTACCCTAGTCTCGGGGATATTCCCCGGAAGGTCGATCTGGCGGTGATAGTCACCCGGGCCGAGCTCGTTCCCACGATCGTCCGTGAGTCTATCCAGGCAGGGGCGAGCGGGGCCGTGATCATCTCTGGAGGGTTTGCCGAGAGTGGCCGGGGGGATCTTCAGGAAGAACTCGTCTCCTCGGCCAGAGAAGCTGATTTTCCTTTTATCGGGCCGAATTGTCTGGGTATCTATTCTCCTCCTTACATCGACACCCTTTTCATCCCTCCTGAGCGGATCGTCAGGCCGGACAAGGGGAGGGTGGCGCTGGTGAGTCAGAGTGGGGGGCTGCTGGTGGATCAGATGGTCAAGTTCGCTGCAGAGGGGGTGGGGCTGTCTCAGGCTGTGAGCATAGGGAACAAGGCCCTGGTCAGAGAATGCGAGTTGCTGGAGTACTTTGCCCGGGATCCCCAGACAGAGGTTATCGCCTTCTACGTGGAGGGCTTTGGAAGAAATGAGGGCCGTGAGTTCGTCTCCCTTGCCGCCCGGTGTCCGAAGCCCGTGATCGTTCTTAAATCCGGCAAGACACCGGGAGGTACCCGTGCCATCTCTAGCCACACCGCCTCCATGGCCGGGGACTACGATGTGTTTTGTGCCGTCCTCGCCCAACACGGTGTGGTGGAGGCCAAGAACGAGTTCGAGCTGATCTCTTTCTGTGAAGCCCTGAGTTGCTACTCGAAACCCGTCGAGGGAAGGGTGGCCATCATAACGGCCAGTGGCGGCCACGGGGCCCTGGCTGCGGATGCCTGCCTTTCTCATGGTCTCTCGGTGCCGGCCCTGCCAGAGCAGGACCAGCAGGAGATAAGGCAAAAGGTTTCCCCACGCCTGCATGAGATCGCCTCTTTCCGCAATCCGGTCGATCTGACGGGAAGCGCCGTGGACGATGATTTCATGGGTGCCGCCGAAGTACTGAGCACCAAGGCCGGGATCGATTGCGTGCTTCTGCTTCTCCTTCCCTATGTGCCGGGGATTACATCTGATCTGGGCGCCAGGATGAGCCAGATCTATCGGCAGGAAGACAAGCCCCTGATCGCCTATGTCCCCCACGTTGAAAGATACCGAATGTTCATCGAGGGATTTGAGCTCAACCAGATTCCTGTGGCCCACTCAATCGAGGGAGCGGTCCATATGGCCGAGGCCTTGAGGAGGCAACGATCATGCTCACAGAGAACATGAAACGGATCCTTTCCGCTTCACAAGAGAGGGGATGGGTCTTGGAGCCTGACGCCAAGCGCCTGTTCTCGATGGCAGGACTCGATGTTCCACGATTCGCCTGGGTCTCGACGGAAGAGGAAGCTCTCCGGTCCGCAAGGGCCATTGGATATCCTGTGGTGTGCAAGGTGGTTTCTCCTCAGGTGATTCATAAATCCGACATTGGTGGGGTCGCCCTAGGCGTCGACAGTGACCAGAGCTTGGTGGAGACGTTCAGGCGTTTCAGCAAGGTAGAGGGATTTGCCGGAATGCTGGTGGAGGAGACGGTATCGGGTGTGGAGTTGATCGTGGGGGCCAAGATCGACTACCAGTTCGGACCGGTTGTCCTGCTCGGCATCGGTGGGACAGGGGTGGAGATCTACCGGGATATTGCCCTGAGGATGGCACCTCTTGGCGAGAGCGATATTGAGTCGATGATCAGGGGGCTGAAAGCACACAAAATCCTGGAAGGATACAGGGGGGCTGCCCCGGTCAATCTCGAGGAGTTGACGAGGCTTCTGGAGAACCTCTCCAGTCTGGTCATGGACCTACAGGAGACCATCGAGTCGATCGATCTCAACCCTGTCATATCCTCTCCCACGCGCTGTGTTGTGGCCGACGCGAGAATCATTCTCAGGAAAGACCAGGGGGAAGAAAGTCTGCGCCAAGGGGATTCTCTTTGGAGTATCTCCTGATCAGAGGGGGAAAACCGGTGTGAAGGGTAGGAGGAGGTCTTCCATGGTGATTCCGACGGTGGTGATGGGAGCTCTTGCCGTGGTGCTGGTCCTGGTGGGGTACTTCAAGGGTGAGGGGCAACATATCACGGGTGTGAGATCCGCCCTGATCTTGACAGTAGATATTTTACCACTTCTCGTTTTTGCCTTTATCGTTGCAGGAATGGTTCAGGTCCTTCTCCCAGGCGAACTCGTATCGAAATGGGTGGGCCCGGAGTCCGGCTTGCGGGGGATTATCATCGGGACCGTGGCGGGTGCCTTAACCCCTGGAGGCCCCTATGTGAGCCTGCCCATCGTTGCAGGTCTCCTGCACTCCGGGGCCGGCATAGGGACCATGGTGGCCTTTGTAACCGGCTGGTCCTTGTGGGCTTTTTCCCGACTGCCTCTGGAGTTCGGAATACTGGGTTTCAAGTTCACCCTGATCCGCCTGGCCTGTACATTTTTCTTCCCGCCCATTGCGGGGCTGATTGCAGAGGTTTTTTTCGGGGGTACCAAGTGGGCGTGACTCGCATCCGACTGCGAGCGTTGAATAGACCTGTTGGATTCGCTCCTGGCGGCCTGCGCCCTGAGAAAACCCGTACAGAGTCTTGCCCGCGTCAGGATATGTCCCGGTTCCAGTAGACCCGGACAAACCGCGTCTCCTCACCGTATTTTATTTCGAGCTCTCCCTTGTGGGCCCGGTGGATGGCCTCGCCGAGACGTCTCGCCATATGATCGTCGGTGAGATAGATCGTTATGGATCCCTCTTTTTCCTCGCGGTTGATTACCTTTCTCAGTGGGGATTTCTCCCCCTCCTCTCTTACGATGCGATTTACCAGATTGAGGATTTCTTCTTTGCGCCTCTTCAGGTACTCTCCTCCCAGTACAAGGAGCCCTGCAGGGTAGTTGTCCCGGATTCTCCTGCAGGCCGGGCATATGTTCTGGTCACCTGTAGGGATGTCCCGACTCTCCTCACCTTTCGGCCAGACCCAATGTCCCCCCTGATAGACGGCATTGCAGCCAGGACAGACCACTCCGTCGGGGTACTTCCGGCCTTCGTAATAGGGATCGTGGATTCTCTCCTGGATCAACCTATCCTTTCTGGAAGTTTTCATTGACTCTGAATGGCACCTCCTCTCACCCCTCTTCAGGCAGAGTCGTTTTGCAAAAGCGAGAACCGTTTGATCAAGATTCTAACCGTATGAAAGAAAAATATCAATCGCCGTGACGCCGGCCTTCCAGGAGGAGACGCCGGTGGGGTTTGCGTCTAACCAATGGCAGAGGCGGCTAGGATCGTGCGGGGGGCTGGAAACGCAATAGCTCTCCTGGTGGGCGAACGGACCTTTCCGGATGCTTCCGATGCAACAAACCAGCCCCTTTTCGGGGCCTTTTGCGCGCCCGGGGCGGGCTTGGTGATTCGAAAGGCCGATAGATCCTACCCCCAGACCTTTTCCTTTCTTACAGGGGATAGGGTGGATGGCAAGGGAGGCGGTCACTCATCGGAGGCGAGCTTTCCCCCGACACCCCAGTTGTGTTTGGGATTGTCCTTGACGATGACTTGAACCACTTCCCGGGGAGTGCCGATTGCTTCAAAGGCAGAGGTTATGCCATCGACGAGCTCCCTCTTCTGCTCGACAGTGCGTCCTTCCCACATTTCGACGATAACTACCGGCATGATATCCTCCGTTTTCTATCGCATGCTTTTCAATGGACTTCGACGAAATGTCACACCTTGAAGGTTCCCGTTGTCCCCAACGTGTTTTTCATAGAGAGGCTCTGGCGCCGAGTGCAAGCGATCGAGCTCCTCCATCAGCAGAAGGCGGCACGCGGTGGCCTCAGTCGTCTTCAAGCGATAGTGCAGCATACTGCAGGGGAGACCGAAGGTCAATCCCACGGGAGAAACCCGAAACAAATCCGGCCACTTCAATCCTTTTGGAGGACTTTTTTGTGGAGTTTCCTGAGTTTTCAGCCCAGGATTCTTGCAAGTATATGACTTCACGATCTTTTTCTGTCTTGGCAGGAGAACACCCTTGTCCCCTCGCTCCTGAGCTCACGCGGTGA
>JAFDHF010000083.1 GCA_019308905.1 Deltaproteobacteria bacterium | reverse complement strand
AACTGGACGGTCGAGATACTCATCAACGGCGAGCTTGTCGAGGCAAGAGACCTCGTCATCGCCTCACAATAGATCTCTTCTTCCTCTTCCTCCTCCTCCACGGGCCAGACCCCCCCAAAAAGAAAACGGTCTGGCCCTCTTTTTGTCAAAAAAAAGAAGGGGACGTAGGTTCTCAGGCAACTTACTAGGCGCGCTGTGGCGGGCTTCTCCATTCGTGCGAGTTCCTGTCGGCTTTGGCCCGGGCCCTTGGCAGGACCATCGAACCCGGGTACAACTTCTATGGCCTGCAGGCTGGTCACACACAAAGCTGTGGAATGAGAGCTTCCAGTGTCATGTGGAGAAAGGCGGCAGTTTGAGGGTTTGGGCTTTGTCCAATAAGGGTCAAAACGAGAGTTGACCCGTTGTTTCGAAACCACAAAAACTACGCCTCTTATAGCAGGAGCAGCCTGGGATTCGGGACCGGAGATATTATGGATAGTCCTGCCCGAGTAAATGGACATTGCCTATATGGACATTGCGGAGACCCTGACCCTCGGCGGCCTCTTTGCATCTCAAGGCATGTGTTCTAGAGGTGACCGGCAGGTCTTTGAGATAGAAGTGGGGATAGAAGGCGAGGAGGCTGTAAGGTATGTCGGGGTTCAACCCCGCGATATAGCGGGCCAGAGGGGCGACCTCCTCCTGGTCCACATATCCGGGGACGAGCAGTGTGCTGGCAACCAGGAAGGGGGGCTCGGGCCTCGTTGAAATCATCCGGGAGAGTGTCCTAAAATTCTCTAGGGTCTTTCTGTTGGTGACCCCACACAGGGCGTAATGGATCCCCTCGTCCCAGGCCTTGAGATCGATCTTGATGCATCCGCCGGAGCGAAGGGATAGACCTGCCATCATGCGGAGATACGGGTCGTTCGCGCTCCCGTTTGTCTCCCAGCATATTCTGAGGATTCTGTTGGAGTGCCGGTTCAGTGCGAGCCTTGCGGTTTTTAGGGCGTGGAGGATTTGCGGTGTGGGGTCGCCTCCGAAATAGCAGATGCAGGTTGTCCTTTTGTCAGCTGCACGGGCAAGCTCATCTGCTGTGACCCTGTATGGCAGAGCCGTCTGTTCTTTGAAGTGGTAGTTCTGGCAGTAGAGGCAGTTGAAGGAACAGGCATGATAGAAGACCGCCAGGTTCCTGCGGCCGTATTCAGGCCCTTTCGCCACGGCAAAGACGGGGTAGCCGCGGCCCGTTCCTGCCGGACAGACAAACGATGCCACGCAGTTGGTGGGAAGGGGATCGAGGTAGTAGGAGAGACTTCCCTCACGGGGTCTTCCGCCTCGTATGCGGCCGTCCTTTACCCTACGGAGACCGCAGAAGCCCGTCTCGCCCTCCGGGATCCGGCAACCGTGCATGCAAAGCGGGCAGGTAAGCCCGTCTGTGCGGCGAGGAGGATCTTGTGGAAGTCCGAAGGTGCGGCGGCTGCTGTCATGAACCGTCTTGATCTCCGGCCAGACCTCCGGGAAATGGTCTCTTATGCAACCGGAGCAAAAACCGATCACGTCGGAAATCGTTCTGGCGCTTTTACCGCAATACCGGCAAGTCCCCATACCTCAATTCTAGGCTCCGCCGCGTGCGTGTCAAGGGCGGTGAGGAGGGCCAGGAAGATTGGAAGATGGCACATGCAAGAATTCTCGTTGTCGATGACGAGCCGAAAATCATCCGGGTAGTGAGTGCCTATCTGGAAAAAGAGGGGTTCCAGGTCGTTACTGCGCCAACAGGAAGAAGAGCCCTGGAATTGGTAGAGCAAAAGGCCCTCGACTTGATCGTCCTCGATCTGAGGCTGCCTGACATGCCGGGCGAGGAGGTCTGCAGAATGATCAGGGAGCGGCGGGACACGCCGATCCTCATGCTCACGGCCAAGGCAGAAGAGGAGGACAAGATCAGGGGCCTGGCCATAGGGGCAGACGACTATCTGACCAAGCCCTTCAGCCCGAGGGAGCTCGTGGCCAGGGTCAGAGCTATTCTGAGGAGGGCCAAGGCTGAACGCGAACCGCAGCGCGACATCATCTCCTTTGATCGGGGGAAACTTCTGATCGATGCGGCAAGACACCGGGTCTCGCTTGGTGGTAATCTCTTGTCCCTTACACCCAACGAGTTTAGACTCCTTCTCGCCCTGGCGCGTTATCCGGGACGGGTCTACACGCGATCGGAGCTCGTCAGCAAGGTCCAGGGATACGACTATGAGGGGTATGAGCGGACAATAGACGTACATGTGAAGAATCTGCGCCAAAAGATCGAGGAGGATCCAAAGGCCCCCAGGTACATCCTGACGGTCTTTGGCGTGGGATACAAGTTTGGAGGCGGGGAGGATGAGAGGGACTCTTTGGACTAAGCTCGCTCTGAGCTATCTGGCGGTCGCCGTCTTGGCCGTGGGCCTGGCCGCTTTTCTCTTCAATTCCGCCCTTTCGAGGGAGTTCCAGGCCTATGTGGAGGAGACCCAAAGGCTGAGAGACGACCAGATAGCCATACTCCTCGGGTCGATCTACGAGAGGGATGGAAGGTGGAACCCCCGGCGGATCCGGGACGTGCTGGGCCTCGGGATGATGTCAGGCAGGGAGATCGTGGTTCTCGATTCGGAGGGCAGGCGGGTCGCCGACTGTTGGGACTCCATGCGAGGCATGGGACAGGACGCTCAAAGCAGAATGAAGAGGATGGCCATGATCTGTGGCTGGGGGTGGAACCAGGGGAGGCGGGTTCAGGAAGGCTCTCCTTCGAGGGCCCCGTCCCCCGGTGTACCAGGACCGCCGGCCGCAAGAGAAGGAAAAAGGACAATACCGGTCCTTGCAGGGGGCAGACGCGTTGGAACGGCTCTGATCGGCCCAACCGGCGGCGAAGGGATATTCTCGATGCAGGACCGATCGTTCCGGGCCACGGTGAACCGATGGCTCTGGGGGGTTGTCTTTGTGTCAGGAGGGATCGCCCTGCTCATGAGCCTCGGCATGGCCAGGCGCCTCTCCCGGCCCATCCATGGGCTGACCGAGGCGGCCAGGCGCCTCAGGGAGGGTGATCTTTCCCAGAGGGTAAAGCCCGTGGGAAGAGACGAGATAAGCCAACTGGCGGGAGCCTTCAATCACCTGGCTGAGTCCCTGGAAAGACAGGAGGAATTTCGAAAGAGGCTCACGGGTGAGCTTGCTCACGAGCTGAGGACCCCCCTCGCCAATCTTCAGACCCATATCGAAGCCCTCCTCGACGGGGTTCTAGCTCCCACTTCCGAGAATCTGAACTCCGTCCATGAGGAGATACTCCGCCTGGGACGATTGGTGGGCAGCCTGGAGGAACTCACCCGGGCAGAGGCAAGTAGTCTTACCCTCAAGCGAAAGGAGACAGACCTTGGAGTCCTGGTTGAGAGGATAACCGGCCAGTTTGATCCCCTTTTCCTGGAGAAAGGGGTGAGGCTGACGAGATCTCTCCCCGATTCATCACTGTGCGCTTGTCTTGACGGGGACAAGATCTCACAGGTCATCGGCAATCTCCTTTCCAATGCTCTGAAATTCACCCCCAGAGGGGGACGGGTCGAAGTCGCACTGGAAGAGCAAGGCGGTGAGGTCCGGATTCTCGTGAGAGACACGGGTGTTGGGATACCCGAGAAGGATATCCCCTTCATCTTCGAACGTTTCTTCAGAGGGAAGAACGGGGGGGACAGGGCTGCCAGGGGGTCGGGTATCGGCCTCACCATCGCGAGGGAGCTTGCCCAAGTGCATGGCGGGAGAATAGAGGTGAAAAGCCATCCGAACCGGGGGACGGAGTTTACAGTCAGGCTGCCTCTCTGTCCACAAGACAAGAAGAAGAGCCTCGGGGTTCCCCGGGGAGGGCAGCCCCGGGAGTGAGAGATAGGTCTTCATACTATCTTCATATCTTCTTCATGGGTTCTTTACATGGGCGGTCTAGGATAGAGTCAAGACCAATCAAAGGAGGTAGAAGACCATGAAGAAGAGGATTTTTCTCGTTGCTCTGTTGGGGATAGCTATCGTAGCGGGACTCGTTCTCATCCAGAACGCCCAGGCTCACGGCCCCAGGGGTTGGGGAGGTTACGGCGGTTGGGGCTGTCCGATGGGAGGCTATGGGATGGGCCCTGGGATGATGGGTCGTGGCTATGGTCCTCAATACGGGCCCCAGTACGGTCCCCCATACGGGGAGTATCAGAAACCCATGGGCAAGAGCGATGCAGAGGGTATTCTAAAGAACCATCTGGATTCCCTGAGAAACCCGAATCTCAAGGTGGGGAAGATAGAAGACAGGGGTGACGTCTTTGAGGCGGATATCGTGACCAAGGACGGATCCCTGGTGGACAGGCTCCTGGTAGACAAGAACACGGGCTGGGTCCGTTCTGTGTACTGATTTCTGAGGGCTTCCCAGAGGCCGCGGGGTTTCCGGGAAGCCCTTGATCGCCAGCCTTTTGAGCACAGGACCTATGCCGTATGATCTCCCTCTTGTGAGGCTTGCTGAGCCGGTTCAGAGAGAGCCTGCCGTTGAAATCAGCTGTTTCCCCATCCGTCTGGGCTAAAATGCTCCGGCCATCTCTTTGGCCTGCTCCATGGCTGCACGCCTTCTTGATCTCGCCACCTCAGGACCGCCCATGAGAGTGGGTTCGATGACCAGGGACTGGATATCACCGAACCCGATGAACCCTAGGATAAGCTCGAGGTATCTCTTCTGAAGGTCTAAGGGCTCGAACTCGGTACCGGGAGGATACTCGCCGCCCCGGGAATAAGCGATGAAGACGGGTCTGCCCGTTACAAGGCCCTTGTAACCCTCCTCCGGTGTGTAGGAAAAGGTGTACCCCGGTTGAACGATAAGGTCGAAGTAATGTTTGAGCCTGTATGGGATGCCGAAATTCCACATGGGGACGGCCATTACGTATTTGTCTGCGGAGTTGAATTCCTCGATGAGTGACTCGACCCCTTTCCACGCCGCCAGTTCCTCGGGCGTACGCTTTTCCCCGTGGAGAATCGCGTACTTTGCCTGGATTGCAAGGCCGTCGAAGGGGGGCAGCTCTTTTTGGAAAAGGTTCACTGTTGTAACCTCGTCCTTTGGATTGGCTTCCCTGTAAGCCCTGATAAAGGCATCGGCCACGGAGATCGAATGGGACCGGTCGATCCGGGGTGATGCCTGGATGTAGAGCACTCTGTTCATGGTCATCCTCCTCTGCAGTGCTCATCGAAAAGATCCCCCTCGCTTCTACCGTTCGCCAGAAAACCTTCCCGCCCCTGCGGGTTGTGGGGCTCTTTGCCGCTGAGCCAAATCGATCATACTCTCCCTTGATCATATCTCATTGTTCCGGAACAATTCACTGCCGGTGATGTGACAAAGAAAGGACCCTTCCCCTTTGCGTCGTCCGTCGGAAGGGGCAGTTGGAAGAAACCTATCAGTCTCAGAGGCGATCAGGTTTCCGCGAGGAGGCGCTCGACCCTTGATTCCACCTCTTCCCGGATGGCCTCAAGACTCTTGACGTCCCTGGCTTCGAACCTCAGCACCAGGATGGGGCCCGTGTTGGATGCTCGAACCAGCCCCCAGCCGTCCCGGAAGACTATACGGGCGCCGTCGATGTCGATGACCTCGTGATCTCGAGAGAAGTGGTCTCGAATCCCCTCCACGATCCGGAACTTCTTCTCTTCGGGACACGGGATCCTGATCTCGGGGGTGGATTCGGTTCTGGGCACGTCGGCTATGAGATCGAGTACGCCCTTGTCGTATCTGGCAAGTATCTCCAAGAGCCTGCAGGAGGCATAGATGGCGTCGTCGTATCCGAAGTAGCGATCCGCAAAGAATAGATGGCCGCTCATCTCTCCGGCCAGGAGGGCGGCTGTTTCTTTCATCTTTTGCTTTATCAGCGAGTGCCCGGTCTTCCACATGAGAGGCTTTCCGCCGTGGCGGCTGATGTCGTCATAGAGAGTTTGGGAAGCCTTCACCTCCGAGATGATGACCGCTCCAGGACGACTCTTAAGGATTTCCCTGGCAAAGAGGATGAGAAGCCGGTCTCCCCAGATGATTTCACCCCCTCTGTCGATCACACCAAGGCGATCGCCGTCTCCGTCATAGGCGAGCCCCACCTCGGCCTTCTCTCGTGCCACCCTGGCAATCAGGTCCTTCAGGAATTCCGGGACCGTGGGGTCTGGGTGGTGATGGGGGAACCGGCCGTCCATTTCGCAATACAGCTCCACCACCTGGCATCCCAGGCTTTTCAGAAGGCTCGTGACAATTGGGCCTGCGGTTCCGTTCCCCCCATCCACAACCACCTTGACGGGCCGGGCAAGGGAGATGTCGTTCCTTATGCACTCCATGTACGGCTCTATGATTTCAGAGGCGGAAAGCATACCCCGTCCCCGGGCAAAGCCGCCCCTCTCGAGGCGGCGTCTCAGATTCTGGAGTTCCTCTCCGAAAATCGTCTGGTTTCCCACAGAGACCTTAAACCCGTTGAACTCAGGCGGGTTGTGACTGGCCGTGATCATCATTCCCCCTTCTTTCTTGAGATGAAAGAGGGAGAAGTAGTAGACCGGAGTGGGACAGACGCCGATGTCCGTTACACTGCATCCCGTTGAGAGAATGCCTTCCACCAGAGCGTCTCGAAAATCCTCTGAGCTGAGGCGGCAGTCTCTTCCCACCACGAGATCCTTCCCGCCCCTCTCCACCATGTAGGTCCCGAAAGCCCTGCCCAAAAGGCGTACGACTTCCGGCGTGAGGTCCTCCCCCACGACTCCCCTGATATCATACTCTCTGAAGATCTGAGGATTCACACTGGTCATGGTTTCTCCTTCCTGCAAGGCAAAGAAGTCAGAAAGAGCGGTCTTTGATTGCTACCATGAATCCGGCTCATCCCCCCTGCCGGATACCTGTCGGATCGGGACGTGGACACGTGGACAACTTACAGACCCGAGCAGGGGGTTGTCAAGCTTGGCTCGGCCGGTCCTTCTTCAAGGAAGCAGAGCGGAAGTCCTTCTTGCCCGGCGTTGGACCGCGGCGGCCGTGAGGATCGGGAATTGACAAAATTTTCAAAAAGTTGCATTCAAGGGACAGGAGGGCGGATGCTGGGGAATGGGAGTTCTCTTTTTCGTCGAAAAAACCCCGACACAATGGTAAAATACCGTGAAACTGGCAGGTCCGACAGGGGCCGATTCCAGAGGGGGGGGTATTGTCATGGCTGAGAAGATGATCGAAAACATCCATTGGTTGGGTCATGACGGTTTCTATGTCACAGGCTCCAGAGTTGTCTATTTCGATCCCTGGGAGGTCAGTGACGGTCCAAAGGCTGATCTGATCTGCATCAGCCATGAGCATTTCGACCACTGCTCGCCGGATGACGTGGAGAAGATCTCAAAGAGAGAGACCGTTGTTGTGACCGAGCCGGTCGCGGCCGGGAAGCTTTCCGGGGACGTGCGGGTCCTGAAGCCCGGGCAAAGCATAGATGTGGCTGGGGTCCGAGTGACAGGAGTGGCAGCCTACAACACGGACAAAGCCTTTCACCCAAAATCCAACCAGTGGTTGGGCTTTGTGGTGGAGATGGATGGTGTCAAGATCTACCATGCCGGCGATACAGACTTCATTCCGGAGATGAAGGATCTCGATGTGGACATCGCCCTGATTCCGGTTTCGGGGATCTATGTCATGGATGTGGATGAGGCAATCGAGGCGGTCCGGGCCATCAAGCCCAAGATCGTGGTGCCCATGCACTATGGAAAGATAGTCGGGTCCGAGGATGACGCCAAGAGGTTGGCAGAAGCCCTAAGAGGCGAAATGACCGTGGTAATCAAGCAGAAAGAGTGAGTCCCACGCTGCTGAAGTACAAAGAGGGGATCACGCCTCTTTCTCTCGGCATTTTCCCCTCTGCTCAGGATACGCTTCGCAGGTCGAATCCCGCTCTCTTTCTCGAGGCCAATCCTGCCAGGGTATAGATCATCGCCCATGCGGCCAGGTGGGATGAGAGGGATTTAGGATCTTGGAGCGGATATACCTCGACATAGTCAAAACCGGCTATGCCGTGCTCTCCCAGTTTGTAAAGGGCCCCGAACAACTCATGGGGGACGAGTCCATCGAAGTCGGGTGGCCCCCCGGGATTGTAAGCGGCATCGATTACGTCGCTGCACACGGTCACGTAGAGATGCTGGACATCCTTCTTCGCGATGGCGATGGCCTCGTCTATCGAAGCTTCGATTCCGAGGCTTCTCATGCGCCGGGTGGTGTACACCGTAGCACCGATCTCGCGGGCAAATTCCAACCCGGCCGCCGAATTTCGGGGCCCCCGAATGCCGATATGAACGATGCTTTCTTTTCGCACCCCTTCGATCTTTGCAATCCTGTACAGGGGCCCGCATCTTGGAAAATTGTCCGCACCGAAACTGGCCGAATTGTCAAAGTGTGCATCAAAATGGACGATACCGATTTTCCCGTCCACGTTTTCAGCGAGGGCCCGCACGATTTCGGGGGTGTAGGAATGGTCGCCTCCGAACATGAAGGGAATGCTGTTGCACCCGTAAATCTCTGAGGCCTTATCGAAAACGGAGCGCATTGTTACCTCCGGATCGCCCGGGTTCACCGCGAGATCCCCGAGATCACCGATCTTCAAGTAGTCGAACAGGTCGATTTCGTGCTCGGGCAGGAACCCCCCGTAACGAGCGGATGCATGGCGGATCGTGCGTGGTGCGAGTTCACACCCAGAAAAGGTGCCCCAGGTAACGGTCCCCTCCCAGGGCACCCCTGCAAACATCACATCAAATTCGTTTTTCACCATAGCCGAGCTAACTACCGGACAGCCGAGGAACGATGGCGTGTCACCATAGACCAAGGGCATCGAGGATTTCCAATTCGGCACCATAGGCACTCTTCTTCTGTCCATTCGTCTTTTCCCTCCGCTGACATGGGTGAACAGAAGACCCGCTCCTCCGATCCGTGCTTCACGAACACCCTGTCCGCCAAACGTTTGAATTCACCAACAGGCGTTCGTATATGTTTGCCTGTACCCTTGCAGGGGGCCTTCATCCCTTGTCTCCCGGATCGACCGTGACCAGGGTGTCCTGATCCGTGTAGAGCGCGCTTTCTTGCTCGATCGTTCCGGCAGCGGTCTTTTCGATCCGAATCAGCGCCGATCTGAAATAGTCCACGTCAGGAGGACCGGGATCCACGGGGAACTCCCGTGAAAGGGGGAACTGGTCGTAGTTGTCGATGGGGTCCAGGGCCTCCGGGTAGAGGCTGAAGTTTCTGAGAAGGTCAGTAATGGCCATTTGTCTTTCCACAAGGAATTTCTGGATCGCAAGCCACTTGGGCAGAGAAGACTCCAGGGTGGTGAGCCCGAAGTATCCGGCTCCCCTCGGGGCCAGGCTCTCGATCGCTCTTTCCAGGAAGAGGAGCATTCCTTTCAGCCCTTCGGGGGGCTCGGTGACAAAGGCGTTGTAGGTTCCGGAGAGCCGCGGCGGAAGAGGGGTTTTCACGTCGTATTGCAGGGCGTTGACGGCAAGGCCCGTCTGTTCGGCCTTGCGGTTGATATAGTCTATCAGACGGCCGTCGATTTCGAGGACCGTCAGGTTGGATGAAAGATCGAGCAGGGCCAGAAAGATGCTGAAGAGGTCATCGTCACCCACGAGGAGGATCGACCGTTTCTCCAGGTCGCCCCGGATATACATGACCACCGATTTTAGGGCGAGATCCTTGGAGTCGATGATGCCCTGGTTGTATTCGAAAAGCGGCGGAGGGCGGTCCCTTGTGAGTTCCCTGAAGCGCTCCAGGGCACGCCCGAAGGGGTCCGGAAGGATGAATCCTCTGCCCTGGCAGGTGGGGCAGAGCCCGTTGCCTACAGGCGTGAGGTCTGTGGGATTCTCCAGAGCAAACCTTCTGGTTCCGGGGTCAAAGGAGAGCTTTCCTCCGGACAGCATGGAGCGGAGTGTCTCGGTCACCTCCGACAGGGTGGAATCCTGGGAGCGGACGATTTCCCAGAACGAAGCGGGCTGTCTGTCGAGGGCTCTGAGAATCTGATATTCGGTCCGCTCCATGGTTCTCCTCCTTTCCTCCCGCCCCTCCTGTATAGCAGAAAAGCATTAAACCGTCAACTTCTCCTTGCAGCAGTCCAAGACTCGCTACTGGAGCCTTCCCTTGACACAAAAGCCCGTGGGGCTCTATAGTATCTCCGCCGAGAAGTGAGAAGCAGGCTTTGGTGCTTGGTGGTTTTTTTCTAAGAGCGTACAATTGTTGAGGGTAGACAAATGGCCAGAAGGAATGTAAAGACAGGTATGGAAGTCGCGTCGGGTTTCGGGCTGAACGGGCTCTCGCGGGACCAACTCGATTCTATTCACTATGCAACCCTACAGGTGCTCCAGCACACAGGGCTCAAGGTGGGACACGAGGAAGCCGTGGAGATTTTCCATGGTTCAGGCGCCTCGGTGGAGCGGTTCGACGGTTACGGGGTGGTTCGCATTCCGCCTTATGTGGTGGAGGATTGCATCGGTTGGGCTCCGAGTACCGTGGTCTACCACGGCAGGAGTCCTGACGACGATTTTGTGGTTGAACCCAGGCGGGTGAGCCTGACAACCGGAGGAGGGTGCGTCAATGTGATCGATCTCATGACGCGGGAGCGGAGAGGGGCCCTGAAGAAGGACTGCGGCGAGATCGCCCGGGTCTCTGACGCCCTGGATGAGATCGGGGTCTTCAATAGACCATGCATAGCCTCTGATGTGCCTCCTGAGGTATATCCCGTCCACGTGTTCGAGATTATCCTTGCCAATACCTCGAAACACGTACTGATCGGTGCAGACACGGCCAGAAATCTGAAAAAAATGGTGGAACTCGCAGCGGCATGCGTAGGCGGCCCTGCCCGTTTCAAGAGACGGCCGATCTTCACCGCCAATGTCTGCCCCACGAGCCCCCTCTCCCTCCTCCAGGACTGCTGCGAAGTCGTCATCGAGGCGGCTAGACAGGGCGTTGGCCTGGGGATCATTCCCATGGCATTGGCAGGTGCCACCTCGACGGCCACCCTGGCAGGAACCCTTGTAACAACCAATGCGGAGGCACTGGGTGCGCTGATGCTGGCCCAACTTACGGCCAGGGGTACACCCTGTACTTACGAAAACACGAGTACCATCATGGACCTGAGCACCGGAATAGGGGCTGTGGGAGCTCCGGAACTGTCACTGGTTGCGGCCGGAACAGCCCAACTGGCCCAGTACTATCGCCTCCCCTGTCTGGTGGGGGGAGCAATGTCGGACAGCAAGATCCCGGATGCCCAGGCAGCCTATGAGACTGCTCTCAGTACACTCACGGCGGCCCTGGCCGGAGCAAATATCATCTTCGGGGCAGGGGCGTTGGATCAACTGCTCACCTTCGACTTTGCCAAACTCGTGATGGATGTGGAGTTCATGGGGATGGTCGCCAGGGTAACCAGGGGGATAGAGGTGAGCGATGAGTCCATGGCCCTGGACGTGATCGACCAGGTAGGACCGGGCGGGGAATTCATGACTCACGATCATACCTATGATCACATGGGAGAGATATCCAAGAGCCGCCTCTTCGATCGGAATACCCGAGAGGTCTGGCTCGCCGCCGGTGGCAGGGACCTGACAGAGCAGGCCTATGAAAAGGCGATGTCTATTCTCAAGAAGCACCAGCCCAGGGACTTGCCGAAGGGTGCGGCAGAGGCCATGCACTCGATCGTCGAAGAATACGAAAGGGAGATTGTCCTCTCGCGGAAGTAGGAAGCATTGGTGCGTGCCGCGAGGAGCTCCCTGGGAAAACCACTCTCAAACGGGTCTCGTGAAGTTTCTGCCCGCATAGACGGCTGTACCGCCCAACTCCTCTTCGATCTGGAGGAGCCGGTTGTACTTGGAGGTTCTCTCCCCTCTGACCGGCGCCCCGGTTTTGATCTGTCCGCTGTTAAGGGCCACCACCAGATCTGCGATGATGGGGTCTTCGGTCTCGCCCGAGCGCTCTGAGACCTGGACCCCGTAGTTATGGCGATAGGCGAATTCGGCGGCGTCCAGGGCCTCTGAAAGGGTACCGACCTGGTTCACCTTGAAGAGCAGGGCATTGGCTGCTCCCCTCCGAACCCCCTCCCTGAGACGGTCCAGATTAGTGACAAACAGATCGTCGCCGATTATCTGGATATCCAGCTCCCGGGTGATCTGGGCATAACCCTCGAAATCTTCTTCATGCAAGGGATCTTCAAGGGAGGCGATGGGGAATTTCTCCTTCAGGTCCCTGTAAAGTCCGATCAGTGCGTCTCGGTCGTAGGTCTTCCCATCCAGTTCGTAGACCCCCTTTTCCCTGTCATACCAGTGTGTGCTTGCACAGTCCATGGCATAGAGCACGTCGTCGGCATAGCCGGCCTTCTCAACCGCCCTGGATAGAAACTCGAGGGGTTCGTAGACGCCCCGCATGGGGGTAGCGAATCCCCCTTCATCTCCGGTGTTGACGGCGAGAATGCCGTATTTCTCCACTACCAGGTCTCTCAGGATCCCGTTGACCGTGGTGGTCATCTCAAGAGCCTCTCCAAAAGAGCCGGCTCCCACGGGAATCATGATGAACTCCTGGATCTCCAGATAGTTGGAGGTTAGTTTGCCTCCATTCAGGAGGTTCATGAAAGGCACGGGGAGGACGTGCCCGTTGGGGTTCAGATAGCGGTACAGAGAGACCCCACATGCATGGGCCGCCGCTCGTGCTACGGCAAGGGAGACTCCCAGGACCGCGTTGGCTCCCAGGCGTCCCTTGTTGGGAGTTCCGTCCATTTCTACCATGGCCATGTCGATTCGCCTCTGGTCTGTCACGTCCCAGCCCACCAGGGCAGGACCGATCTCTTCGTTCACCCGGGCCACCGCCTTCCTGACTCCCAGCCCTCCGTAACGGTCGGGGTCGCCGTCCCGAAGCTCGTGGGCCTCGTGAGTCCCCGTGGAGCGGCCTGCAGGCACGTCGGCCCGGCCCATCAACCGATCCCCGCACCAGACCTCCACCTGAACCGTGGGAAAACCGCGACAGTCGATGATCTCTCGTCCTTTCACAGCACTTATAGTGACCCGACTCATGCGATAAGCTCTCCTTTCTTTCCGCCTTTTGAATTCAGTCAAAGGGTCCGAGGTTACCATTCTCATCAAAGACCAGGGGCTGGGCCGGAAGGACGACCTCGAGGTCAGCCCGTCCGGACACCTCGGGCCCGTAAGACTCCGAGACATCCAGTTCCTCGAGGTGTTTGGTGCTCTTGATCCGGATTATTCTCAAATCTCGGGGAGCGACCATACCGATTGTCGACGCGGCAGCCTCGAGGGCTTCCCTGTCGCTCAACACAGTAAGGGGTATCTTCGCATGCTCTGGTACTCCCGCGACTAGGGAATTGATGTAGGTGGCTTCCCTGTCGACTTTGTCCACCAGCTTTTGGGTCACAAAGTCGGCGAGTCCTATGCCAGCGGCATTTCCGTCGGAATCGTCTGTCAGATCACGGACAATAATCCTCTTGATTCTCGGGATCTCCGGCTCTTCGGCCAGCAGGGGGGCCAGGATTCTTCCCACGATCTTGGTATCTATCCCAGCGCCGCTGATATCTTTCCCCATTAGGTCGATGACGAGGATATCCACTTCTTCAAAGGGGAGGTGGGGTTCCAGCGCCTTTGACTGTTTCAAGAGGGCCTTCTCACCCTCTTCCAATTCCTCTGGGCTGAACAGCCGCACCACGGCAGTCTGGCAATAGCCGTTTTCGACGATCCCGACGCCGAAAAGGATCCTTCCGCTTTCCAGGACCTTCCTGGCCACTGTCAGGATGACTCGGGAGTATCCATAGTTGAAAACGGCCCTGTGGTAAGCGGCAGCCCCTTTACGTTTACCCAGTCCGATGGCCATCATTTTCATCAGCCCACTCTCGATCTCGTATGTGAAATCCGTGTGGGACTTGACACGGTTCACGGGAACCACATAGTCGGCTTCTGAGGCAGGCCTGTCGATCAGGACCGGGATACCGTCTTCGGTCTCTCCGAGCCGAACCGTTTCGAGGGAGGAGCGGATGGGGACACCCATCTTCTCCTCTGAAATCCCCGAGTGTTCCAGGACCCTTTTCTGCCCTTCAGCCGTGGCGGCTCCGTGGCTGCCCATGGCAGGAACGATAAAAGGCTCGAGGCCCGCTTGCTGCAGGGTACGAACAGTGGCAAGAACGATGGTGTCGTAGTTGGCGATCCCGCGGCTCCCGCAGGCGACCGCGACGCTCTGTCCGGGTCTGACTCTCTTTTCCAAGCCGAGTCCCTTTGCCTGGGAAGCGATCTCCTGAGGAATGTCATTCAACACAGAGGCGTCGAGCCTCTGTCTGATCCTGATCATCCTGGGAAACTCCATCTGCCCGCCCCTCTATGGCCTTCGACCTTTCCCCCGGCCGGCACGGGCTGCAACCGCGCGCTTTCCACCGTCCTGCTCGCTGGTCTGCCCTTTGCGGGAATAGAAACCGGGGACGATAGGCCATTAAATATCCATCAACGAGCCGACTTTGTCAAGAACGAGTTTCGTCCCTTTCCGGGCTGTTATCACACGGTATGATGATCCCTGTATGCCTCGCCGTACCGACCCCGTCTTTGTGGAGTTTCCTGAGTTTTCGGCCCAGGATTCTTGCAAGTATATGACTTCACGATCTTTTTCTGTCTTGGCAGGAGAACACCCTTGTCCCCTCGCTCCTGAGCTCACGCGG